>JAYVXL010000860.1:0-3259 GCA_043785185.1 Myxococcales bacterium | reverse complement strand
GCTTCAAGCCGAAGGCGAGGTTGTCGCGCACGGTGAGGTGCGGGTAGAGCGCGTAGCTCTGGAAGACCATCGCGACGTCGCGATCGCGCGGCGGGAGGCGCGTGACGTCCCTGCCGGCGAGCCACAGCGAGCCCTGGTCCGCCTCCTCGAGGCCGGCGACGAGGCGAAGCAGCGTGCTCTTGCCGCAGCCGCTCGACCCGACGAGGACCGCGAACGAGCCCTCCTCGATCTCGACGTCGACGCCCTTCAGGATCAACGTCGCGCCGAACGCCTTGGTGACGCCGCGCACCGCGCAGCGGACGGCCTTCTTCGCGATCGGGACGGGCGTCTCCGGCGCGACCGACGTCGTGGTCGGCGCCGCGATCGGTCGCGGCTCGAGCCCTGCGTTTGCCATCATGTGCACTCTACCGGCAGGCCCCCCGGGGAGTCGGAGAGCGACGTAACGTATCTTTGAGTTACGTTTCGGCAAGGGCCATTTGACGGCGCGGTGTCGATTAATGCGCGGCGGCGTCGCGGGGCGTCAGGCGGCGGCGCGCGCCTCGAGGGCCTCGGCCCACCCGAGGCTCCAGCCGACGACACGATCGGCGCTCCAGCGCGGCACGAGCGCGCGGGCGCGCGCGCCCATCGCCGCGACGCCGCGCGCGCGGACGGCGGCGAGCGCGGCGCCCACGTCGCCCGGCGCGGCGTGCAGGCCCGCGCCGCCGTCCACCACGAACGCTTCGTTCCGCGTCTCGTTGCCGGGCACCGCGCCGACGACGATCATCGGCCGGCCGGCGGCGAGCGTCTCGGTGACGGTCAGGCCGCCCGACTTGCCGATGACGACGTGCGCCTCGGCGACGCGCGCGGGCATGTCACGCTCGAAGCCGAGGACGCGCGCGCGAACGCCGAGGCGCTCGGCGTCGCGCGCGACGCGGGCCGCGAGGCCCTTCGCGGCGCCGCACACGACGGTGAGCTCGACGTCGGGGACGCCGGCGAGCGCGCGGACGATCTGGCGCATGGGGCCCACGCCGAAGCCTCCGCTCGTGACGAGCACGCGGAGCGGCTCGCCAGGGCGCGGCTCCGCGACGTCGGCGATCGCGTGAAACGCGCGGCGCACCGGAATTCCCGCGACGGCGACGCGTGCGGCCCCGACGCCGTGCTCTTCGAGCTCGCGCGCCGCCTGCGCGCACGGAACGGTGAACGCGTCGACGCCGCGCTCGGCCCACACGGCGTGGCTCGTGTAGTCGGTGACGACGCCGACGAGCGGGCAGCGGAGGCGCCCGTCGCGCCGCGCGCGGCCGAGCACGACGAGCGGCAGGTGGTGCGTCGCGACGACCGCGCGCGGCCCGAGCGCGACGACGCGCGCGACGAGCGCCGCGAGGGCCATGTGGTCGACGCCGCGCCGCACCGGATCGAAGGCCCCGCCCGTCCGGTTCGCCGCGAAGTACAGCGGCCCGTAGAGCTGCGGCAACGCCGCCTGCCCTGTCAAGTGCGCCTGCACGTAGGCGCGACCGAAGAGGCGCGGCGCGTGCTCGAACGCGTCGAGGAGCGTCACGTCGAGGCCGCGGGCTCGCGCCGCCTCGCAGACGGCGAGCGCCGCCGCCTTGTGGCCGCCGCCGACGGGGCTGTGAATCACGACGAGGTCCGGGTTGGGCATGCGTGAAGGAAGAGCAAGCTCCGCGCCGGTCCCGAAGTGCTCGAAACTTGGTGGCGGCGACCTAAATTGGTTCAACCATTTGCTCACCCGGTGTGTAGCTTTCGCGCCAGGCGCGAAGGCTCGACCGCAGCCTCGGCCGCTGCGGCTCGGGGCGCTCTCAGCCGCCCTTGTCGCCGGAAGGTGGCGCGCCCTCGCGCGTCGCGAGGCCGTGCTCTTCCATCTTCGCGTACAGCTGCGGCCGCGCGATGCCGAGCTGGCGCGCGGCCTCCGAGCGGTTGCCCTTGGCCCGCTCGAGCGCCGCCGCGATCATGCGCCGCTCGAGGTCCGCGATCGCGTCGCGCAGGTTCACGTTCTCCGGCGCCGTCGGCGGTCGGGTCGCGCGCGCGGCCTGAAGCCCCTCGGGCAGGTTCGGCACGTCGAGGACCTCGCCCCCGCACAGCACCGCGGCGCGCTCGACCACGTGAATCAGCTCGCGCACGTTCCCGGGCCACTCGTACGCGAGCAGACGGTCCATCGCCTCCTCGGAGACGGCGCGCGCCGGCGTTCCGGCGAGCGCATGCGCGACGAGGAGCGGGATGTCGCTGCGCCGCGCGCGCAGCGGCGGGACCTCGATCTCGATGACGGCGAGGCGGTAGTACAGGTCTTCGCGGAGGACGCAGCCCGCGTCCCCCGGACGCACGGGCTTGCTGGTCGCCGTCAGGACGCGCGCCGTCGCCGTGAGCGGCGCGTTGCCGCCGACGCGCTCGAACGAGCCGTCTTGCAGTACGCGCAGGAGCTTGGTTTGCAGCGCGGCGTCGAGATCGCCGATCTCGTCGAGGAAGATCGTGCCCGCCGCCGCGCTCTCGAAGCGCCCGCTGCGCCGCCCGCTCGCGCCGGTGAACGCGCCGCGCTCGTGCCCGAAGAGCTCGCTCTCGAGGAGCGTCGGCGGCAGCGCCGCGAGGTTCACGGCCACGAACGGCTCGGCGCTCCGGGGCGAGTAGTCGTGGATGGCGCGCGCGACGAGGTCCTTGCCTACGCCCGTCTCGCCGCTGATGAGGACCGGGCTCGTCGACGCCGCGGCGCGGCCGATGAGCTTCCAGATCGCGTGCATCGGCGCGCTCGTGCCGACGAGGCCCCCGTCGGCGCGCCGCCCGCGCGGATCCGGCGCGCCCGCGGGCGCGATCGCGCGCGCGAGCATGCGCTGCTTGATGGCGCGCTCGACGGTGGCGAGCAGCGCGGGCAGGTCGAAGGGCTTGGTCACGTAGTCGAACGCGCCGTCGCGCATCGCGCGGATCGTCCGCTCTCCGTCGCCGTACGCCGTCGCGACGATGACCGGCACGTCGCGCCCCTCGCCCTTGCGCACCTCGTTCAGAAAGTCGAGGCCGTTGCCGTCGCGGAGGCGAATGTCGAGCAGAATGCAGTCCGGGCAGCTCTCCGCGAGCGCGCGGCGCGCCTCACCGAGGCCGGCGGCGGTGACGGTCCGGTAGCCGAGCGTCTCCACCGCGGCGGCGAGGCCTTCGCGCAAGCCCGCTTCGTCCTCGACGACGAGGACGCTGGGCGTCGGCGTCACGCCGCCTGCTCCGACGCGCTTCGCGAGGGCTCCGCCGCGTCGCCCGCGGGGACGGCGAGCTCGAAGCACGTGGC
>JAYVXL010000859.1:0-10539 GCA_043785185.1 Myxococcales bacterium | reverse complement strand
TGATGCCGAGCGCGACCGCGGCCTTCGTCTTGTTGTTCGAGTGCTCGCGCAAGGCCTCGATGAGGAGCCAGCGTTCGAGCTGGTCCATCATCTCCTTCAGCGTGCCCTTCGTCGGCCGCACGCGCTCGATCATCCCCTCGACCTGGCGCACGCGCGGCGAGAGGAGGTCCGGCGTCACGAAGCCGCCCGGGTCGACCTGGATGACGAGGCGCTGCACCTCGTTCTGCAGCTCGCGCACGTTGCCCGGCCAGTCGTAGCCCTGAAGGAGCTCGAGCGCTTGCTGCGAGAAGCCACCCGAGGGCTTGCCCATCTCGGCCCCGTAGCGCGTGAGGAAGTACTGGGCGAGCAGCGGGATGTCGTCGCGGCGCTCGCGGAGCGGCGGCACGCGAAGCGGGAAGACCTTGAGGCGGTAGTACAAGTCCTCGCGGAAGCGGCCGGCTTCGACCTCCTTTTCGAGCGTGCGATTCGTCGCGGCGACGATGCGCACGTTCACGCGCCGCTCTTGCGTCGCGCCCACGGGGCGAATCTCGCCTTCCTGCAGCGCGCGGAGGAGCTTGCTCTGCAGGGAGACGGGCATCTCCGTCACCTCGTCGAGGAAGAGCGTGCCGCCGTCGGCGAGCTCGAAGAGCCCCTTCTTGTCCTCGTGGGCGCCGGTGAAGCTGCCCTTCTTGTGGCCGAACAGCTCGCTCTCGAGCAGATTCTCGGGCATCGCCGCGCAGTTTTGGCTGACGAAGAGCTTGTCGCGGCGGCGCGAGCGGTAGTGGACGGCGGCGGCGATGAGCTCCTTGCCCACGCCCGTCTCGCCTTCGATGAGCACCGTCACGCGCGTGTCGACGACCTTGTCGAGCTGCACGTTGAGCGTGCGCATCGCCGGGCTATTGCCGACGATCTCCTGTTGGCCGCTCGTCTTGCTGCCGGTGCGGCGCGTCTCCTCGCGGCTCTTGAGAAACGCGTTCTCTTTCTTGAGCCGCTCCTCGGCGGCGCGGAGTCGGCGGACGAGGCGCGCGTTGGCGACGGCGAGCGACGCGTTGTGGGCGAGCACCGCGACCATCTCGAGATCGGCGGCGGTGAAGACGCCGGCGCTCTCGCGGTTGTCCATCTGCAGGACGCCGAGGATCTCGTCGCCGCGCCACAGCGGCACGCCGAGCGTCGAGCGGATCTGCGCGCCGAGGAGCGACTCGGTCTCGCCGACGTCCTGCGGGGCGTCGGCCGCGAGCACGGCGGCGCGCTCCGTCAGCACCTTGCGAAAGACGCTGCGCGTGATGGGGATGGGCCCGCTGCTCGGCCCGTCTTGCCCGCGCACGCGCGTGAGCACGGGCACGTAGCCAGCGGCGCTGCTGGAGGGGCGCACCGTCTCTTCGTCGTCGTCCCGCAGGATGACCGTCACGTGCGTCGCCTGCGGCACGAGCCGAAAGCTCGCGTCGCAGACCGCGGCGAGGACGTCGGAGAGGTCGCTCGCGGTCGCGACCTCCTTCTGCGCCTCGTACAGTTGGCGCACGCGGCTGACGTCGCTCTCGAGCTTCGTCGCGGCGGGGGCGAGCTCGTCGAGCTTGCGCATCGCGACGACGCGCGCGCTGCCCTCCTCCTCGGTGATCGTCACCGCGAGGACGACGACGCGGTCGCCGGAGCCGAGCTCGACCACGTCCCCCGACTCGATGGCGTGCTCGCGGCCGTTCGCGTCGTCGAGCGGGATGCGCTCGCCGCCGGCGACGAGCGCCGTGCCATTGGTGGAGCGGTTGTCGCGCAGCACGTGCCGCACGCCGCTCCACTCGATGCGCGCGTGCTCGCCGGAGACGTGGTCGTCCGGCAGCACCAGATCGCAGCCCTCCGCGCGCCCGATGCGCACCACGTCGCCCTGCGACTCGGCCTTGGTTCCGACGGTCAGGCCACGCGTAACTTCCAGTCGGATCATGCGGCGACCGTGGCGATCAGTTGGCGCGCGCGCGCAAGCGCTCGGCCACCTTCGCCAGGCTCTCGTCGGCCTGGAGGAGCATCTTGTCGCCCGTCGGCCTGTCGGCCTCGAGGATTTTGTCGAGCGCGCCGGCGGCGGCGGCGTCGCCGTTCGGCGCGAGGCGATCGATCGCCTCGACGACGGCGAGGCGCGCGCCGGGGTTCTTCACCTTGTCGACCTTCGCGACCAGATCCGCGCGGACGCGATCCTTGGCGCCGCCCGCGTAGATGACGCTCATCCACGCGGCTTTGATCGCCTTGTTGTTGGCGCCGTCCTTGCCGGTGGCGATCGGCTCTTCGAGCACCTTCACGTAGCAGGCCGCGTCTGCCTTGCACTGCCCGAGCACGACGCTCGCGCCGTCGTACATCGTCTTGAGGAGCGCGGCGGTGCCCTTCTCCTGCTGGCTGCCGATCTTCTGCATCTGCCCGTCGATCTTGGCGGCGACGTCGCCGACGGCGCGCTGCGTCTCCGGCGTCATCAGCTTGATGGCGGCCTCCAGCGCGGGGAGCTGGAGCGCCGTCGCGCTGTCGCCCTTCGCGGCGCCGATCTCCTTGAGGAGCCAGCCGACGAGCGACGGATCGTAGAACTGCGACGACGCCTGCAGCATGCCGGCGCGCGCCGCGAGATCGCTGTCCTCGTTGCCCTTGATGCCGTCGTAGAGGCCGCGGAAGACGGCGAGCGAGCGGTTGTCGGCCGGGAAGCGGACGATCGCCATGCCGAGCGCCTGGCGGTTCGTGTCGCTCGAGACCGCGCCGGCGGCCTGGTAGACCGCGTCGCGGCCGAGCGGCCGCGAGATCCACGCGAGCGCGTCGCACGCGAGCGCGATGTGCGATTTGTCCTCGCCGAACGCCGCCGCCATCTTCACGAGCTCGGGATCGTCGCCCTTGATGATCGAGGCGAGCACCGGCTCGGCCTCCTTCGGCATGTGCAAGAGCGCCGCCTCGACGGTGCTCCACAGGTCGCGCTTCTCCGGCGTGAGCAGCACCTTGACGAGGGGCTTCACCGCCGGCGTGAACCTGAGATCCTTGATCACCTGGATCGACGTGAGCTGCCAGAACTTGACCTGGTCCATCATCGACTCCGGGCTCTTCGGGTCGACGGCGCCGGCGAGCTTCTCGACGGCCTTCGGGCCGAACGACGGGCTCTTCACGGCGAGGACGGCGTCGTGGAGATCGGTGAAGAGGTTCACCGACTTGGCCTGCGAGAGGCGGAACTTGGAGAACACGCCCCAGAGCGCGTCGACGAGGCTCTGATCGAGCGGGCGACCGAGCTGCGTCATGCCGATGATCGCCTGCGACGCGTACTTCACGTCCTCGTCGTTCTTGCCGGGATCGTAGTCGGCGAGCGCCTTCGACAGCGCCGGCGCGGTGCGCGGGTCGCGCATGTCGCCGAGCGACTTCATGAGCTCCTTGCGCGTCTTGTCGTCGAGGTTGCCGGCGGTGTACTGCGTCGTCATCGGCACGACGATCTCGTCGAGGAGCGCCTTGACCTCGGGGGCGTCGCGGTTCTTCTTCGCGTTCGTCATCGTGTCTTCGAAGAACTGCGACAGCCGCTTGATGGCCGGCGCGCGCTGCGCCGGATCGTCCAGCCGCTTCACCCAGGTCTTCGGATCGTTCTCGTCGGCACACGCGACGAGGAGCGCCCCCGCGAGGACCGGCAGCGCGATGGCGCCTGCGGTCTGAATCGAGAAATGGGCGAACGTACCGAGCGCTCTGAGCGTCTTCATGGCTCCTCCGAGATCGTGCGCGCCGGGGCCAGGGCCCCTCGAGGGCGCGCGTCGCCACGATGGCCCGCACGCCCCGCTCGCAACCGCGGACGGTAGCTGGGCGTGTCGAGAGGTGTCAACTGCCGTTCACGCCTGGCCGGGCGGAGCGGGGCGGCGTTTAACGCGCGCTCTTCATCGCTGCGCGCGCCCGCGGCCGCTATAAGCATGCCCGTGAGCACCTCCCGCGAAGAGACCGTGGTCTGCCCCGGCTGCGCGACGCCCGGCCCCATGCGGCTCTACTCCCAGCTCGACGCCGCGCTCGAACCGGCGCTCAAGGAGGAGCTCCTGCGCGGGCGCCTCTCGGTCTTCGCCTGCCCGAAGTGCGGCCGCGCCTCGCGCATCGTGCACCCTCTCCTCTATGTGGACGCGTCCCGCGAGCTCCTCGTCCAGCTCGATCCCGAGGGCACGGTCGACGTCGCCGCGCTCGCGGCGAAGCTCCCCGCCGACGGCGGCGCGCGTGCGCGCGTATCGCGCGTCGTTCGCGACGGCAACGCGCTCATCGAGAAGGTGCGCATCCACGACGCTGGCCTCGATGACCGCGTCATGGAGGTGTGGAAGCTCCTCCTCGCGGTGACCCACGCCGAGTACGCGGGCGTGCCGTGGTACTTCGAGCGCGCCGAGAGCGCCGACGCGGCTGCACCCTTGCTCTTCACGATCGTCACGGCGAAGGGACCGCACGGGACGCGCCGTCCGCGCGCGGAGTACGAGGCGCTCTCGGCCGACCTCGCGCGCCGCGGGGCGCTCGCGCCGGGCGAGGCGTTCGCGAAGGTCGACCGCGACTTCGCGCGCACGTGGCTCGAGGGCCCGGGCGGCGTGACGCTCACCCGATGATCATCGCCTCGGAGAGGAGCTTCCCCTCCTTGAATCGCCGCAGGTTCCACTTGTCGAACAGCTCCGACGGGGCGCCGTCCACGATGTGCTCGGCGATGAGCTTGCCGACGATCGGCGCCATCATGAACCCGTGCCCCATGAAGCCGCTCGCCTGGAAGAAGCCCTCGATCGCGTCGACGGGGCCCACGATCGGGTTCGCGTCGGGCGTGATGTCGTAGCAGCCGGCCCACTGGCGGAGCACCTTCACCTCGCCGAGCACCGGGCACGCGCGGGTGAGCGCGCGCGCGTATTTCCCGAGGAACGCGAACGAGCTGTTCTGATCGAGGCCGTGCGGCACGCGCGCTTGGCCGACGCCGCCGACGATCTCGCCGCGCGTGGACTGGCTGAAATAAAGGCCGTCGGTGAGATCGGCCACGAGCGGCTTGAGCCAGGGCTTGAGCGGCTCGGTCGAGCAGATCTCGTGGCGGTGCGGCGTGTTCGGGAGCTCGACGCCGAGCAGCTTCGCGATCTCCGGCGACCAGGCGCCGGCGGCGTTGACGACCTTGCGCGTCTGGATCGTGACCGTCGGCGCGCCGGGCTCGTTCGCCTTCTGGATGCGCACGCCGCGGATGCGCCGCCCGTCGGTGTCGAAGCCGACGACGTCCGCGAAGGTGGCGACCTCGACGCCGAGCTTGCGCGCCGCCTGCGCGAAGCCCCACACGAACGGCCACGGAAAGACGACGCCGTCGTCGCCGTTGTAGCTCGCGGCGACGAGGCCGTCGGTCGAGAGCTCGGGGACGACCTTCTGCGCCTCGGCCGGCGTCAGCATGCGCGTGCCGAGGCCGCACTCGTTCTGCAACTTGACGCTCGACTCGAGCGCGCGGCGCTTCTCCTCGCTGCGCACGAGGAAGAGGTAGCCGCCCTGTCGAAACCAGACGTTGATCTTCATCTCGCTCGCGAAGTCGCGGCACATGCGGATGCTCTCTTGCATGAGCCGCACGTTCGCCTCGCTCGACCACTGGGCACGCACGCCGCCGCCGTTGCGGCCGCTCGCGCCGCCGCAGAGGTACCCGCGATCGACGACGAGCACGTCGGTCACCCCGCGACGCGCGAGGTGGTAGGCGATCGACAGGCCCATGATGCCCGCGCCGATGACGACGATCTCCGCCTTGCTCCGCACGGAGCGAGCGTAGCAAAACGGGAGGCGAACGTGGGCGTCGCGCGGTAGAGTCCGCGCGTGAACCAAGGCTTCGGCCGGCTTCGGCGCGCGCTCCTCGGCGACGACCCGCGCGCGCTCCTGCCGCTCCTCGCGCCGACCGCGCTCGCGCTCCTGCTCGATCTGGCGCTCCGCGCGCGGGTGATCGCGGGGTACCGCCTCGCGGGCAAGGCGATCTACGGCAGCTCGCTGCTCGTCGGCGCGGCTTTGTGGTTCTTGCCGCTGTGGTGCGCGGCGCGCTTCTGGTCCGCGCGGCGCGGCGCGGTCGCCGCGTACTTCGCGTGCGTCGTCCTGCCGCTCGCGACGCTCGGGTACGCGGGGCAGGCGCTCTACTACGACGTGTTCCACGCGTACGTCGGGCGCGACACGGTGCGCGTCGGCCTCGCGCTGCGCCGCACGGTCGGCGGGTGGCTCTTGTCGTGGGGGAGCCCGGCGCGCTTCCTGGTCGTCGTCCTCGCCGGGCTCGCGCTCACGGGCGTGATCGCGGCGGCGGTGCGGCGCGTGTCCGTCTGCGCGAAGGGGTGGCCGCCGGTCCTCGCGGTCGTGACGTTCACGGCGGCGCTGGGTTGCGTCGTCTTCGAGGGGGTCGACAGCCGGTACCTGCAGGCGTCGACGCCCGACGTGTGCTTCGTGCACGGCGCGGCGCACGCGCTCACCGCGGCGCTCGCCGGCGAGCTGCGCGCGGAGCGAGGGATGGCCGCGCGCACGCCCGCGGCGCTGCCGCCGCTCGCCCGACTGCCCCGCGCGCACCCGACCAACGTGGTCGTCGTCCTCACCGAGAGCGTCCGCGCCGACACGATGTGCTCCTTCCCGCCGCCCGCGTGCGCGTCGCCGATGCTCGACGACGTCGCCGCGGCGCGCGTCCCGCTCGGGCGCCTCACCACGCAGGCGCCCAACACGTTCACCGCGTGCATGCTCCTCTGGACGGGTCTCGCCGCCAACGTCGACGTGCGAACCGCGCACACGGCGCCGGTCCTCTGGGAGGTCGCGCGCGCCGCCGGCTACCGCACGGCGTACGTCACCTCGCAGAACGCGAGCTACGAGAATTTCGCAGCGTTCGTGCAGAACGCGGGCATCGACCGCCTCCTCACCGCGGCGGACCTCGGGGGCATGGAGCAGGAGCACCTCGGCGCGCCGGACGAGCGCGCGCTCGCGGAGGGGCTCGGCTTCGCGCGCGAAGCCGGCGCGGCGCCGTACTTCGCCGTCGTCCACCTGTCGAACACGCACGCGCCGTACCGCACCGATCCCGCGGTGCGCCCGTTCCAACCCGACACGGACGACCCGCTCGCCGACGTGGCGCACTTCAAGAACCGCTACATGAACGCGGTGCGTCTGCAGGAGCGCTCGCTCGCCGCGTTCCTCCGCGATCTTCGGGCGCTGCCGAGCTGGGCGGACACGGCCGTCGTCGTCCTCTCCGATCACGGCGAGCAGTTCCGTGAGCACGGCGCCGTCTACCACAACCACTCGCTCTTCGAGGAGGAGCTGCGCGTACCCGGCTGGCTCCTCGTCGGCGACCGCGCGCTCGAGAGCGGCGAGCGCGCCGCGCTCGCGACCTGGGCCGGCGGGCGCACGTACCTCGCGGACGTGCACGCCACGATCGTCGAGCTCTTCGGGGTCGACCGGCGCGGCTTGCCCTTCGACGATCCCGCGGCGCGCTCGCTCGTGCGACCGCGCACCGGCGGCGAGCCGGTGGCGCTCCTCGCGACGAGCTCGGCGGTCTGGGAAGCGGACATGTCCCTGGTCGGCGCGCTCGTCGGCGACCACAAGGCGTGGGGGCCGGCGGGCGGCGACGCGAGCGCGTTCACCTGCGTCGACGTGCAGCGCCACCCGTCGGAGGTGACGCCGAGCCTCGACGCCTGGTGCCGCCCGCTCGTCGACCAAGCGCGCGCGGCGTTCTCGCGGTGAGCCGGACGGTCAGGCGCGCGTCCGTCGCGCGTCCGCTGCGCGTCAGCCGCGCGCGGGGAGGCGTGCGAGGACCGCGGCGTGGAGGACGCCGTTCGTCATCAGGATCCCCGCCGCGTTCGTGAGGCTCGGCGCGCGGTAGTCGATGGGCGCGCCGGTCGCGTCGGTGACCGCGCCGCCGGCGGCGCGCACGATCGCCTCGGGCGCGCACGAGTCCCAGCGCTGGCCCGCGACGCCGGCGTGCACGTACACCTCCGCCTCGCCGCACGCGACGCGCGTGCCCTTGACGCCTGCGCTCCCGACGCGATCGGTGCGCGCGGCGCCCAAGCGCAGGACGATCGCCTCCGTCGCCTCCGAGCGCCGCGCGCGCGACACGACGACGCGCGCCGCCTCGAGCGCGCCCGCGCGCGACACCTTGAGGGGACGCCGCTCGCCGCCGGCGAGCTCGAACGCGACGCCGTCCGCGCCCGCAAACGTGCGCGCGAGCGCCGGGCACGCCACCACGCCCAGCGTCGCGCGCCCGTTCTCGGCGAGGCCGATCATCACCGCGAACTGCCCATTTTTCGCGACGAACTCGCGCGTGCCGTCGAGCGGGTCGACGAAGAACGCGCTCGGCTGCGCCTCGAAGCCGGCGAACGCGGCGGGGTCGCTCTCCTCGGCGACGATCGGCACGCCCGGGAACGCCGCGGCGAGACCGCGCGTGATGTGCTCGTTGGCGAGCTTGTCGGCGCGCGTGACCGGGTCGTCCTTCCCTTTGTACTCGACCGCGAAGTCCGCGGCGTACACGCGCATCACGATCGCGCTCGCCTCGGCAGCGAGCGCTAGCGCGCGCTCGAGCACGTCGCCGCGCGCGAAGCCGGTGCCGGCCACGCGCGTCACGTCGCGATGCCCACCCTGGCGAGCAGGCGCGGCAGGGCCGCGAGGTCGTCGTCCGAGAGGTAGCGCGGGCCGCCGCCCGTCTCCCGAACGAGCTGCTCGAGCTGCTCCACCGTGCGCGGGCCGAGGACGGCGCTCGTCACGAGGTGGCTCGACAGCACGTAGCGCACCGCCGCGGCGCGCATCGTGAGCACGTCGGCCTTCACGAGGTAGCGGACGACGCCCAAGTGCTCGAGGCGCTTCTCGAGCTCGCGCCGCGTCCAGCGCGATTGGCGGTGATCGCCCGACGGGAACTCCTTGTCCTTGCTCCACAGGCCGGCGAGCAGGCCATAGTTGAGGGTCGAGCGCGCGAGCACGCCGGCGCGCGCGACCATGATGTCGCCCGACGCGCGGTGCAGGTCGATCGAGTGGAGCAAGTTGTACGCGAGCTCGAGGACCGCCGCGCCCTTGTCGAGCGACGCCTTCGCGATCTCGAAGTCGCCGGCCGACACGCCCCAGTGCGCGACCTTGCCCTCCTTGACGAGCTCCTCCATCGTTCCCGTCGCCTCGCCGAGCGACACGCACTCGAGGCTCGGGTTGTGGAGCATGTAGACGTCGATGCGCTCGCGGCGCAGGCGCTTCAGCGACTTTTCGGCCTGGGCGCGCAGGTACTCGGGCTCGAAGCGCTTGCGCGGCGGCGTCGTCGTGCAGTCGCTGCCGACGCGCGTGGCGATCGTGACGTCCCTCTTCCCCTCGAGCAGGCGCCCCAGCATGAGCTCGGTGTGGCCGCCGGCGTACGAGTCGGCGGTGTCGAAGAGGGTGAAGCCGATGTCGAGCGCGCGGTGGACGACCTTCTCGGCGTCCGCGGCGTCGACCGGGCCGTAGCCGTCCCCCGAGAGGCCCCACGTGCCGAGCGCCATCTCGGAGACGACGAGCCCCGTTTTGCCGAGAGGTCGCGCGCGCACGATCGAACGCATAGCACGACTCTGCCGCGGCCGGGGTGCGCCCCGGGCCTTGACGTTCGCGGCCAAAGGGGCGAACTCATGCAGGGGAGGCCTGCATCATGCGTCTCGGTCGCGTCGCCGTCGTCGTCTCGTCCCTCGCGTCGCTCGCGCCCTTCGCGACTTGCCTGCCCCTCGGGGCCTGCGCGTCCGACCCGCCGCCGCCGCCGCCCGCGCCGGTGCGCGCGTCGCCGCCGCTGCCGCCGCCGCCGGAGCCTGCCGCGCCGCCGCCTGAGCCGCCGAAGGCGCCGAAGATGACGACGGCGGAGTCGGCGAAGGTGACGATTCCGGCCTATTACGAGGCGATCTCCCAGCACGACGCCAAGAAGCTCTCGCTCTTCTTCACCGAGGACGGCGTCCTCTCGAACGTCGCCAAGCCGCCGATGAAGGGGCGCGCGGCGATCGCCGCGAACATGCAAGCGCAGTTCGACACGTTCTCGAGCCTCAAGGTGGCGCCGTCGCGCGTCCTCGTGAAGGGCGACATCGTCGCGGTCGAGTGGTCCCTGACGGCCGTGCACTCCGGCGAGTTTCTCGGCGTGAAGGCCACCGAGCGCCCCGTCGGCATGAGCGGCCTCACCGTGATGACGCTGGAGCCGGAGAGCGGCCTCGTGAAGGAGGCGCGCCGCTACGCCGACGACGCGACGCTCCTCGCGCAGATCGGCGGCTCGAAGACCAAAGCGCGCGCCATTCCGCTGCTCTCGTCGTCGCCCGAGTGGCACACCGCGCAAGACACGGCCGCGGAGAAGCAAGCCGAGGCGACGTGGCGGCGCGCGCTCGCGGCCATCGGCGACAAGAGCGAGGCGGACTACGTCGCGCAGCACCAGGACGACGTCGCGTACGACGACATGACGCAGCCTCTCGGCATGCGCGGTCAGAGCGAGGCGCGCAAGTGGCTGAAGGAGTTCACGACGACGTACCCGGACGTGAAGGTCGAGGCCACGGGGGCGTGGGGCGTCCAAGACTACGTCGTGAGCGAGCTCACGACGCGCGGGACGCACAAGACGACGAAGCGGCCCATCGAGCTCCACACCGCGGACGT
>JAYVXL010000858.1:0-10542 GCA_043785185.1 Myxococcales bacterium | reverse complement strand
CGGGTCGGCGGGCGGGGCGGCGTCGGGAGGGGCGGCGTCGGCGGGCGGGGCGGCGTCGGGCGGCGTCGGCTCGGGACGCGCCAGCGGCGACTCGGGCGACCTCGCCGCGCCGGGCGGCTCGGCGCTCGTGCCCGGCGCGTCATGGGGCAGCTCCTCGCCGTGCACCTTCTTGCAGTTCGGGCACAGACGCGGCGGCGTCGGCTTCGGGGCATCCCCGGCCGCCGCGCGCGCGACGTCGGCCGCGGCGCCGCCCTCCGTCGTGGCCCGGCCGAGCTCGCCGGCGCGCCCGAGCGCAGCGCCCGCTTTGCCGAAACCCGCGACGCGCCCCGCCGCGCCGACCGCAGCGCCCGCGCCCTTCAAGAGCACACCCTGCGTCACGACGTTGCCCACCATGCGCGAGATCTCGAACGGGTCACCGCTGGCGATGGTCGCGCCGATCTGGTGGTAGGCGCTCGAGAGCTGGTCGACCTTTTCGGTGACCCGCGCCTGCTCGAGCGCCGCGAGCTCGGGGCTCGCGGCGAGCATCTCGGGCTCGGCGACAGGGAACCACGACGCGATGCCCTTCAGCGTCTCGACGGGGTGCGTGACGGCGTGCACCGTGCCCTTGACCGCGTCGCCCGCGCCGGTCGCGAGCCCGCGCGCGACCTTGTTCATGGGGTCGTTCGGATCCATCGCCTGCTCGGCCGTGCGGCCGAAGTCGTCGACGAACATCGGGACTTCCTCGTTGGCCATGACTCAGCCGGTGGCGCTCAAGGCTCGGCCCCTGGACCGTTGAGCGACAGCGCCTGCCAGAGCGCCGCGTCGTGGAGGACGCCGCTGAGCTTGCCCTCCGGTGTGACGAACAGGTGCTTTGGATTGTACGAGAACGTCTCCGCGCGCGGCACGCCGCCGGCGTCCGTCTCGTAATATCCCACGATGTCGCGCGAGGGGACATCGCCCTGCGGGGTCGGCGTGCGCGGGTCGATGACATAGAGCTTGTCGCCTGCGCGGACGCGCCCCTCGCCGAGGACGCGTGGGCGGACGGCGAGCTCGCCGCGCATGTAGCGGGAGTAGCGTTGCAGGAAAGCGGCGCTCGTCGCGAAGGTTCGCCAATCGGGTCGATCGCCGTCGGCGGGCGCGTGCCCGACCACCGCGTGCGCCGGCACGGCCTCGCCCTGTGCCGCGAGCGCGATCACGCACACGCTGCGGCCGCCGAGATCCGTGATCAAGAGCGTAGGGTTGTTCATTGGGGCGCCACGTACGCCGGGTTGGGCTGCCAAACCAGCTCGTCGGTGCCCGGCGTGACGCGCGCGTAGCGGCTGATGTTGGAGGATTGAATCCCCGTGGGGAACGCGACCTCCCGGTTGGGGTTCTCGGCGAGCGCCCCGTCGCGGACAATAGACGTGCGGCCGACGTCGACGCCTCCGGGCTGTTGAATCTCGAAGACGTTGCCGCCCTGCGGGCCAGCCCTCACGTTCGCGTTGGGGAAGGTCGCGTAGTCGATCGCGACGGTCTCCGAGGTCGACGCGCTGACCCACTGACTTCCGTTGGGGCGATTGGCGTACATGTGCTGTTCGAGCGAGATGTTGGCGTCCGGATTGCTCCCGTAGAACCCTCCTTGGGCGTTGATTTCATCCATCGAGCGCGTATCGCCCCGGTACGTCGGGGTGCTGTCGCTCACGCGGGCTTCGGGCGCCGCGTCGGCGGCCGTGCGGATGTTGCTCGCGTCCGTGGTGCCCGGGCTCGGGCGCCCCGGAATCGTGGGCGCGTCGTCGCCGTGGAGGTCGGCCGGTCGCGCCTCCGGCTCTGTTGGCCGGGCGTTGACCTCGCCCGGCGGCTCGGCGCTCGTGCCCGGTTGCGGCTCCGCGGGGAGCTCCTCGCCGTGGACCTTCCGACAATTGGGGCAAAGGGGCTTGGCCGTCGTCGCCCGCGCGTCGCCCGCCGCGGCGCGCGTCGCGCCGACGACGTCACCTTCGGTCGCGGCGGTGCCCGCGGCGCGCGCGCGCGCGAGACCGCTGCCCGCGCCCAGCATGCCCGGCGAGCCGACGAACGCGTCCGGTATCGACACGATGTCGCGGTGGACACCGGCCTCGACGAGGCCCGCCTGCGTCCCGCGGTAGATCGCCGCCGTCCCGCGCACCGCGAGGTCGCCGAGGCCGAGCGCGCCGCCGATGACGGTCTGGTTGAAGGTCTGGACGAGCGAGCCACCACCTTCGGCCGGCGGGTAGATGCCGTTGCGCTGCGCCCACGCCGTCGTCTGCGGACCGGGGCCGAGCGGCTCCGTTCCGAACGTGCTGCCCGCCGCGCCCACCGCCGCGTCGAGAACGTCTCCGACGCCCATCCCTCAGGCCCCCGCCCGGCGGAGGATGTGGGGCTCGGCCACGGGCGGCGACCCCGGGAATGAAACGGTGGCGAGGATACTGCTCAACACGCGCGGGTCGGTCCCTTCCGGCGCCGTGAAGACGAGCACGGTGAGGCGCGCCGGATCGTCGGGGCCAGGGGCGACGTAGATCGACGTCTGCTCGAGGATGCCGCCGGTCGACCACCACCGCGCCGTCATCTGCGACGCCGTGCGTCCGCCGACGCGGCGGTAGCGGATCGCGCTGACGCGCACCTCGGGGTTCGTCTCGCGGAGCTTGGCGATGTGCTGCTGCATCTGCGTCGTGAGCGTCGCGCCCGGCGCCAGCTCGTCGTACGCGACGACGAAGCTGGGCGCGCGCGGGCCGGGCGCCGCGAACGTCACGAGGCTGGGCCCGCCCCACTCGGCAGGGGGTGAAAAGGCGATGCGCGCGTCGGCGTACTTCATCGCTTCCTCCCGTAGACCTGGGCGAGCGGCGGCGCCGCGGTGGGGGCGGCGACGGTCTTCAGCGACCCGACGAGGCGCTCGAAGACCGGCCAAACGCTGGAGGCCGCCTCGATGCTCGACGTGCACGTGACCGTGAGCACCGTGGGCTCGAACTCGTCGGGCTCGACGTGGACGACCGTCTGCTCGATCGTGGCCTCGCCGGCCTTCCACACGCACCGCGTCTGCATGGCGCGGCGACCGGCGACGACGATCTCCTCGCTCTCGAGGATGTCGAACCCCTCCAGGATGTTCGACAGGACGAGCATCTGGCGCTGGACGTGGGTGCGCAGCTTGTCGCCGTCGCGGCGCGGCTCGCGCGTCACCACCACGTTCGGGGCGACGGCCTCGCCGGGCGCGGCCGGCGCGAAGAACGCGGCGACGGTCCGGTCCTGCCAGCCTTCGGGCGCCTCGAACAGATAAGGGGCGTACGAAACCACCGCCATGCAACCTCCAGAATATCAGGGAAAGCGTCGTGTGAACGTCAGTTAACCGAGCCGCACGACTCGCACTTCTCGGGGTTGCAGGACTTGCAAGGAGCCTTCTTTTCCTTCTTCTCGGGGAGCGGCTTGTGGGGGATGAGGTCTTTCACGCCGTCGGCGATCTTCGTGGCGACGCCGTCGACGAGGCCGCGGACGCCAGCGGGGAGGCCGGCCAGGCCGAGACCGCCCGTGAGCGCGCCCACGACGTTGCCCGACTCGATCGCGCCCAAGATCGGCGCGACCTGGCCGACCACCGCGGCGGCCTTACCCATGCCGAGCATGCCGAGCACGCTGCCCCCGAGGCCGAGGAGGCCGGTCGCCGAGCCGAGGCCGCCGCCGCTCAGCAGGTTGGTCGCCGCCTTCGCGACGCTCAGGCCCGTCTCGGCGACCTGAACGACCTTTGCCGCCTTCGGCCCGAGCATCTCCGCGACGCCCATCGCGCCGCCGAGCACGTTGCCGCTCGAGAGCATCGTCGCGACGTTCACCGCCGCCATGCCCTTGGCGACGGCCGTGGGGTTGCCTGCGGCGGAGGCGATCCCCATCGCGGCACCGTAAAGCGCTCCTTCGCCGAGCGTCGTCTTCGAGGCGGTCGGCTCAGCCGTCATTTCGGTCAGCGCTCCCCGGGGCGGCGCGAGCGCTCGCCAGGCATCGGGATCCAAGGCGCCGCGGAGGCGATCGGGAAGCCGTCGGGCGGCGTGGGCACGGGCCAGCGCGGCGCCGGCGGCAGCGGCGTCCGCAGCGTGCGGGCCTCGGCGGCGTACGTCGACGCGTCGACGCGCACGCTCGCGAGCAGACGCTCGAGGTCGAAGTGCCACGTGCCGCCGACGGGCCCGCTCGCGGTCACGATCGTCACGAGCTTGGGGTCGCGGAGGTCGACGAAGACGGTGATGACCTCGATGGCCACGCCGCCCTCCACGAGGACGCGGTGCTGAACGCGAAAGGCCGGGCACGACGCGACGTCGACGGGCCCGTAGGTCACCACCTCGACGCGCCCGCCCGCCGCGGCGGCGCCTTCGAGCATGCGGCGCGCGTGCGCCTCGAGGCCGCCCGCGCGCTCCTCCCGGGTGACGACGATGCTCGCGCCGCGCTCACCCGACGCGTCGCCGGCGGCGACGACGATGAACATCGAGCGGTCGCTCCAACGGTCCGGCGTCTCGAACGACATGCCCGACGAGGCGCGCCGCGTCATGTACCCACCAAAGCGCGAAGCCTTCCGTTCTGCACTGAACCGCCTCCTAGCGTCTGCACGCTGTAGGCAGATAAAGCACCGATCGTGCCGCCCTCGGAGGGAGCCGCGGCGCAGCCAAGTGATTGAAATTCTTCGCGGCTCAGGCCCCACGGTCGCGGTCCTGCTCGACGGGGACCATGACGGCGTAACACCGAGGATCACGGCGTCACGCACGATCGGGGGAACGGCCCCTGTCGCCCGTCAGCGGTAGCCATCGGGATCGATGCCCATCTGGTGGAGCCAGCGGTGGACCTGCGCGCGGTCCTTGCCGAGCGCCCGCCCCACCGCCGCGAGGTTGCCGCGGTGCGTCCGGAGGAGCGCGTCGAGCTCGCTCGCCGTCGGGCGCCCGGGCCGCGCGGGCGCGCCGGGGGCGGCGGCGCCCGCCGGGCCACCGTAGTCGTCCATCGCCGCGGTCACGCTGTCGGGCAGGCCGCTCACGTCGAGCGGTCCGCCCTCGGAGATCGACACGCCGCGGCGCACCGCCGAGACGAGCTCGCGCACGTTGTACGGCCAGTCGTAGTGGCACGCGGCGACCATGAACCGGAACGTCACCGCGGGCGGAGCGCGCATCTCGCGCAGCACGTGGCAAACGAGCGGGTACAGGTCCTCCTTGCGCTCGCGCAGCGGAGGCACGGCGATCGGGTAGCCGTTGAGGCGCGCGAAGAGGTCCCCGCGGAACGTCCCGGCCTCGACGCTCGCGCGCAGATCCCGGTGGGTCGCGGCGACGATGCGCACGTCGACGGGCTCGGCGTGGAGCGCGCCGAGCGGCTGGACCTCGCGCGTCTCCAGCGTGCGGAGCAGCTTGGCCTGCGCGGCCAGCGGCATGTCGCCGATCTCGTCGAGCAGCAGCGTCCCGCCGGCCGCCGCGCGGAAATACCCGGCGTGATCGCGCTGCGCGCCGCTGAACGCGCCGCGCTTCCAGCCGAAGAGCTCGCTCTCCACGAGATCCGGCGGGATCGCGGCGCAGTTGACGGCGACGAACGCGCCGCGCCGCCCGCTCGCCGCGTGGACGGCGGCGGCCACGAGCTCCTTGCCCGTGCCGGTCTCGCCCATGACGAGCACGGCGATGTCGCGGCGCGCCGCCTGCTCGACTTGGAGGGAAACGCGCGCGAGCTGCAGACCGCCGACCGCCCCGGGGATGGTCACGGGGCGTGCCCCCGCCGCCACCTGGCCGTCCAGCGAATAGGCCGCGAAGTCGCGCGCACCCTGCGCGACGAACTTGAAGAGCACGTCCCCCACGCGCACGACGTCGTCGTGCCGGAGCGTCGCGCGCTCGACCCGCGCCCCTTGGACGATGACGCCGTTGCGGCTGCCAAGATCGCGCACGACGTACCCGTCCGCCGCCGCCTGCACGCGCGCGTGCAGACGCGAGACGGAGTTGTGCGGGATGACGATCTCCGCCGGCGCGAACCGGCCGATCGTCACGCCGGCGGGCGGGACGGGAAACACCGGCGGGAGCCCCGCGTGCCCTTCGACGTAGAGCAGCACGAGGCCGGCGTCCGGGTCGTCGGTGCGCCGAAACGGATGCCTCCACGACGCAACGGTCGCCGGATTGGTGTTCTGATCCGCGTCGGTGGGGCCCACCCTGACCGGGAGGATGGGGGATCCGCCGTGGTGCGTCAAGGAGACCGCCGGGAGGCCACCCTGCCGATCGGACGCCTCCCAAAGGCCGCCGCGGCTCCTGCTAGACTGGCGGTATGGTCTCGTTCGCCGACGCGACGGCGCCCCGCATGCTGGGGCGCTACCTGATCGGCGACGTCCTGGCGTCCGGCGGGATGGCCGCGGTGCACGTGGCGCAAGTGAAGGGGGCGCAGGGGTTCTCGCGCGTCGTGGCGGTCAAGCGGATGCTCTCCCACGTCGCCAAGGAGGCGAGCTTCGCCTCGATGTTCGTCGACGAGGCGCGGCTCGCCGCGCGGGTGCGCCACCCGAACGTCGTGCCGACGTTCGACGTCGTGATGGAAGGCACCGAGCTCTGCATCGTGATGGAGTACGTGCCCGGCCTCTCGCTGGCGCAGCTCCTGAAGTGCGCGACGGAGCGGGGCGAGCCCCCGCCGACGGGCGTAGTGCTCGCGATCGTCCGAGACGCGCTCGAAGGGCTCCACGCCGCGCACGAGGCGCTCGATGAGCGCGGCCATCCGCTCGGCATCGTGCACCGCGACGTCTCCCCGCAGAACCTGCTCGTCGGCGCCGACGGCGTCGCGCGCGTGCTCGACTTCGGGATCGCGAAGGCGAACGTGCGGCTGCACGAGACGCGCACCGGCGACGCCCTCAAGGGCAAGCTCGGGTACATGGCGCCCGAGCAGCTCGAGGGCCGCACCGCGGAGCGCGCGTCGGACATCTACGCGGCGGCCGTCGTGCTGTGGGAGGGCCTCACCCTCGAGCGCCTGCACACCGGCGAGAACGAGGGGGCGATCGTCGTGCGCGTGCTGCGCGGCGAGTGGCCGCCGCCGAGCAAGCTCCGGCCGGACCTCGGGACCGCGCTCGACGGCATCGTCGCGAAGGGCCTCGCGTACCCGCCGCAGGCGCGCTTCGCGACCGCGCGCGAGATGGCGACCGCGCTGACGATCGCCGCAAAAGTCGCGAGCCCGGCCGACGTCAGCGCGTGGGTGTCGCGCGTCGGCGCGGCGCTCCTCGCCGAGCGCGCCGCGCTCGTGCACTCCTTCGAGAACATGATCGACGACGGGCCGCGCGCGGCGGCCCCGGGCGACGCCGAGGCCACCGCCCCCGCCATCGAGGCGTGGCCGCCGCCGGCGCGCCCCGCCGCGCGCCCGGGCGAAGCCCTGTCGACTGCGGCGGCCACGCCCCACGCGGCGCGCCGAGTCGCGGAGACGGTCGCGGTCTTGCCGCCGCCGCGGGCCTCCGCGCGGCGCGCCCTCGGGTGGCTCGCCGCGGCGATCGCCGTCCTCGCGATGACGAGCGCGCTCGTGGTCCGCGCGGCGATCGCGCGCTCGGCGGGGAAGCCCGCGCCGCGCGAGGCGCCGTCCGACGTGCCCGCGACGCCGGCGTACGAGCCGGAGGTCACCTCGTTCGCGCGGCCGACCACGAGCGGCCCCGGCGCGGACGTCGCCGCGCAGACCAAGCCGCGCAGCCCGACGACCGCGCGACCCGTGAAGCGACCGCCCTCGAGCGGGCCCACGCAGCGCCCCGCCCCTCCCGCGATCCCCGACCACCTCTAAAAATGCGCTTCGAACGGTGCCTCGCCGGCCTCCTCGCCTTGTCCGTCGTCGCGACGCCGCTCGCGGCGCGCGCCGAGGCGCCCGGCGGCAAGCCCGCGAGCGCCGCGGCGCACGCCGTCGACGAGAAGCGCCGCGGCGACGAGCTGCTCGAATCCAAGCGCTACCTCGAAGCGCTCGCCGCCTATGAAGCGGCCTACGCGCTCGAGCCGAACGCCGCGCTCCTCTACAACCGCGGCCGCGCGCTTCAGTTCCTCGGTCGTTACCCCGAGGCGCTCGAGGCGATCGAGCGCTTCGCGACCGAGGCGCCGCCCGAGCTGCGCGCGCGCGTCCCCGGGCTCGCGCAGCTCCGCGCGGAGCTGCACGATCAGGTCGGCACGGTCACCGTCACGTCGAAGGTCGAAGGCGCGCGCGTGCTCCTGGCGGAGCGCCAGGTCGGCGTGACGCCGCTCGCGCCGCTCAAGGTCTCGGCCGGGCGCATCGTGGTGGAGGGCTTCGCCGACGGGTATTTCCCGGTCCGGCGCGAGATCGACGTCGCCGGCGGCGCGACGGTGAAGGTGGATCTCGCGCTCGTGTCGCGCGACACCTCGGGCTTCGTCACGGTGCGGAGCCACGTGGACGGCGCGCGCGTGCTGCTCGACGACAAGCTCGTCGGCGTCGCGCCGGTAGAGGCCGGACTCCTGCAAGGCACGCACGCCGTCCGCGCGCAGAAGCCCGGGTACGACGACGCCAAGACGCAGATCGTCGTCCGCGCAGGCGACCGGCGGGACGTCTGGCTCGATCCGATCGCGTCGCCGCCCCTCACGTCGCGCTGGTGGTTTTGGACGGCGATCGGCGTCGCCGTCGCGGCCGGCGCCGTCACCGTCGTGGCGCTGAGCGTCGAGAAGTCCCCGTCGACCGGCGACTACTCGCCGGGCGGCGTTCGGTTCTGACGCAGCCCTACGCTCACGGGCCTACGGCGTAGAGGTTGCCGTCCAGGGAGACGAAGTAGAGCGTGCCGTCCGCCGCGAGCGCCGGCTGCGAGATGACGATGCCAGCCGGCACTTTGAAGAGCTCGCGACCGTCGGGCGTGACGGCGTGCACGCCGTCGTTGGCGCCGACGTAGAAGGTGCCGTCGCCGCCGATCGAGCCGGGTAGGCGCAGCGGCGAGCCGGTGTCGAGCGCCCACTTCAGCGCGCCGGTGGGCGACGCCGCGTGCACGCGGCCGCTCGTCGTGGCGACGTAGATCGTTCCGTCTCCGGCGATCGAGACGCCTTCGGCGCCGGCGTCGACCGGCATCGTCCACGCGAGCGCGCCTGCGGGCGTGAACGCGTAGAGCTTTTGGCCGTCGGTCGTGTAGATCGTCCCGTCGTCGCCGACCGACGGGGTCTTCGGCGGGGCCGCGGTGGCCGCCTTCCAGAGGACGCTGCCGTCGGTCGGGCGGAGCGCGTACAAGTTCGAGTCGACCGCGCCTGCGTAGAGCGTGCCGTCGGGACCGACGGTCACGCCGCTCACCCCGAACAGCGGCGCGGTCGCCCACCGCTTCGCGCCGTCCGCGGCCGCGAGCGCCGTCACGGGCTGCGGCGGGGGGAAGCCCGTGACGTAGATCGTCCCATCCGGCCCGCCGATCGGGGCGTAGGCGATGTCGGCCGGTGTCGGCGACACCCACTTCTGCGCGCCGGCCGGCGTGAACGCGTAGACGTTGTGGTCGGCGGTGCCGGTGAACACCGTGCCGTCGGCGCCCACGACGAAGCCGGAGTTGTTGATGTTGCCGCCGGCGGGCGCGCGCCACTTCTCTTTGCCGGTCGGATCGATCGCGTGCGCTTGGCGATCGTTCGAGCCGATGTAGATCGTCCCGTCGGCGCCGATGGCGGGGCTCATCGACGCGATCGCGCCGATGTTGAACCTCCACTTGAGCGCCCCGGTGTGCGGTCCGGTCGCGCCGCTCCGGCCGGCGCGTGTCCCGCAATAGCCGGCCATCGGCCATGGGGCGCCGCTCTGCACGCCGGTGAGCGGGCCGCACTTCGGCGGCGCGGCCTTCGGCGCCAGCGCCTCCGACCCCGCGTCGACCGCCGGCGGGTCGGGCCCGATGAGCGCGACCTCGGTGCAGCCCTGGCAACCGGCCGGCAGCACGTCGCTCACGCACGCGCCGCGTCGGCAGGTCTGATCGAGCGGGCACTGGATCCCTAGGCACGAGAGGCGAAGCTCGATCGGCAGGCTCGTCTCGTCGTGCGGCGAGAACGCGAGCTGGCGCCGCGCGAAGATGCACTTGGACGCTTGCGTCGGGTCGGCGCAGCTCTCGGGCGTCTCGCCGTCGGGGCGCTGCATCAGCTGGACGACGAGCGGCACGTCTTTGCCCTTCGACGGCGACACGACGACCGTGCCGGTGGCGAGCTCGCCCTCGAAGGGCGCCCCGGCCGGCGCGCAGACGGTCGACACGGCGCTGACCGGCGCGGTGGCGAGCCCCGCCGCGTCGTGTGCGAGGACGACCGCGACGCGCGCGCGCGCCGAGCATGGCACTTCGGAGTACGACGCGACGCGGATGTCCGTCGCTCCGCGGCAGTCCGTCAGCAGCGCAGCCGTCGCCGCGAGCGCGGCGCCAAAGGGGATACGCGACCGTGCCTGCATTTCCCAGCGATCGTACCACTAAGACCCAAAAACCCGAGCAAGAGCCGGCGCGCGGCACCTTGCGTCGTCGCCCCCGCTCTCCTAAAGCAGGCACATCATGGCGGACGCGCACGTCTCGAAGCCGCTCGCGGGTCAGGACACGACGATCGCGTCGCGCGCGAAGGCGCTCGAAGGCGAGCTCGCCGCGTTCGTCCACGAGCACGTCTACCCGGCCGAGGCCGTCTTTCAGCG
>JAYVXL010000857.1:0-10547 GCA_043785185.1 Myxococcales bacterium | reverse complement strand
CGGTCGTCCGCGCGTCATCCGCGTCGCGCGCTCGGCGTCGCGGCGCTCTGGGCCTTCGGCGTGCTCCCCGGCGTCGCCGGCGTCGCCCGTTGTCCCGTCGCCGTGCTCACGCACCACGCGTGCCCCGGCTGCGGCCTGACGCGCGCGACGCGCCTGCTCCTGCGAGGGGACCTCGCCGCCTCGCTCCACATGCACGCGATGGCACTCCCGCAGCTCGCCGCGAGCGCGCTCGTCGTCGTCGCGACGGTCTGGGCCGCCTACCGCCTCGGAACCCCCACCGACGTCCTCCAGCGGCCCCTCGGTCGCGCCGCCGCCGCCGCGTTTCTCGGCGCGCAGGCGCTGCTCGCGGTCTACTACGTCGCGCGGCTGTTCGGCGCGTTCGGCGGCCTGCCGCCGGTGTGAGCGGCTCCGTCGCGCTCCGTCGCGCCCCGCGTCACTGCGGCGCGCGGACGCTGATCGGCTTCTGGTGCACGAAGATGCCGTCCGGGAGCGCGTGCAGGGCGCACGCGTCGTCCCGCCGGAACGCGTGGACGGCGTAGAGCCCGTCGCCCTGCGGGTTGCGATCGCCGACGAGCAGGACGGCGCCGTCCGAGACCCACGCGAGGCCGCGGAGCCCCTTCTCGAAGCTCTCGCTCGGCCCGAGGATGTTCTTCGCGAGCACCGCGCCCGAGGCGGCGTCGAACGTGGCGAGCGACGTTCGGTTCAGGATGGGATCGGCGTCGGCGACGATGACCGCGCCGCAGCGGCCGTGCACGGCGACCTCGGCGACGCTCCCGCCGAGGTCGGTCTCGCGCACGAGGAGGCGCGTCGTCGACGTCCCGAGGTCGAAGCGCTCGACGCCCGCGTCCGCCTCGCGCGCGTCGCTGAAGTTGCCGGGCATCGCCAGGTAGAGCGCGCCGCCGTCCTCCGCCATCGCGTTGAACGGGTTTCTCCCCGCGAGCTCTACGACGGCCTCGACGGCGCGGGTGGCGACGTCGATGCGGAGCATCTGCGACGGGCGCGACGAGCGGAGTTGGTGACCGTCGTCGAGCCGCTCGAGCGCCACGAACGCCTTTGCGCCGGCCGCCGTGTCGACGATACGGATCGCGCTCGCTTGCGGGTTCCCGTCGTCGTCGTAGGGCGAGAGATCGATGCGGGCGGTCCCGCTCGGCGTCACGATCGCCAGGTCCGCGAGCGCGTACCGCGGAATCCAGAGCGCGCCGTCGGGCGCCGCCGCGACGTCCCACGGGTTCGCGCCGACCTTCCGCGCCGGGTCGCTCACGTCGAATTTCCGGAGCGGCCTGCCGCACGACGGATCGACCTC
Source organism: Myxococcales bacterium (assembly GCA_043785185.1). Classification (GTDB taxonomy): domain Bacteria; phylum Myxococcota_A; class Polyangia; order Polyangiales; family Polyangiaceae; genus JANYHK01. The sequence goes on along the minus strand of JAYVXL010000857.1, from coordinate 9,244 downwards.
GAACACCGTCGCCTCGAGGCGCGCGAGGTAAAACGCGCGGCCGCGCGACACGGCGAGCGACGGGTCCTTGCCGAGGTCGGCGCCGAAGCTGACGACGGGCGCGGCGCCGTCGATCGACACGACGCCGACCCCGCTCGACGCGTAGTCGCTCAGCGCCACGAGCGCGTCCGAGCCGCCGCACGCGCTCGCGGGCGGCGCGAGGGTCGCCTCGGAGCGGCACCCCGCGAGCGCGAGCACCGCCACCCCGCGCAGGCGCGCGCCCCGGCTCATGTCAGGAGGCTCTCATTTCAGGAGGCTCGGGTCGATCGGTCTTCCGTGGGGGTCGTACCCGGCGCGCTTCCAGCGGTCGGCATCGCTCTCGCCGGAGACGACCGGCGCGGGCGGGCCCGGCGTGAGATCCATCACCTGCACGGTGCTGAGGCCGCGCGCCCGCTCGATGCGGATGCGCAGCGGCCGCGGATCGGCGCCGATGTGGACGCCGTCGAACAGCGTCTGCGACGCGCCGACCGACAGCTTGCCGCCGCTCACGCGCGCGCGGACGAAATTGGCGACCTGCTCGGCCTCCGGCGGCCCCGCGGCGAGCCCGCTCTTGTCGAACGCCCACTGCACCTTCATCTCCATCGGCAAGGGTAGGCCGAGGAGCTTGTCCTTGCCCTCCGGCAGCTCGCCCGGCCCGAGGTGGTCGTAGGGAGAGGACGGCGCCGGCGCGGGCGCCGCGAGGCGGGCAGCCTCCCGGCCCTCCGCCGCGCCGGACGACTTGCTGCACGAAGGCAGCGCCGTCGTCGCGGCGGCGAGGAGCGCGGCGCAGGTGAGGACGCGAGGGTCGCGGGTCACGGGCCGGAGCTTACTCCACGATGGCGGCCCAGGAGTCGATCCTCGTCTTCAGCTTGGGCGAGCTCAGCTTCTGGGCGAAGGACGCGCCGCTCTGGTTGGTGGCCGCGGTGCCCGTCGCGTTCGTCGCGACCGACGCGATGAGCGAGTACGTCGCAGGCACCAGGCTGCTCAGGCCGACATAGGTGCCACCGACGAGTGGGTCGGTGGCGGAGGTAAGCGTGGCGCACGGCGGCGTGGCGGCGATCGACACGCCGGTGATCACGTGGCCGGTGAGCCCCGAGTCCTGGCCGACGAGGGTGCCGCCCGGGTGGAAGTAGAAGCCGGGGAGGGTAGAGCCGGTCGTCGACGCGCTCGCGTCGAGCGAGCTCGTGGCCGGCGCGCCCGCGCACCCGACGGAAGCATAGGGCGCGCCGGTCGGCTGGGTCTCGTTCTGGGCGCACGCGCTCGACGGGTTGACGTAGTCGACGCCCCAGATGCGGCCGTCGCCTAGCGAGCACGCGTTACCGGTTCCGCTCGGCGGCTGGTAGGTCGAGAAGTACGCCGTGCTGTCGAAGATGGCCATCGGTCCGGTCACGCGCTCGCCGTTCTGGAACGTCTGATACCAGTTGACGGTCGCGCGCAGGTTCGGCGCTGGGTCGCCGGTGGCCGGCTTCTCCGTCAGCGAGTAGATGAAGTTGTACGCCGGGAGCTCGTCGTCCTTGTCGCCGTCCTTGCCGGCTTTGTAGGTCACCGAGGCGAAGGTGTCCTGGTCGCCGGTGGCGACGAGCAAGACCAGGTTGCCGACGCGGTCGGTCGACAAGACCGGAGTGATCTGGATGGGTTGACCGACCGACGCAAACTTCGGGTCGGTCGGTGAGGGGAAGCCGATGGCATTGAGCGCATTCTGGTTGAACGTGTCGAAGAACATCTGCGCCTTCCAATTGGCGGGATCGGTGCTCGAGACGTCGAAGCGCCACACGGTCCCGTCGGCGTCGCCGATGAAGAACTTGGTGGCGACAGCGCCGACCTGCGCGGGGTACACGACCGGCGTGCCGGTCATCGGCGAGTCCAGCTGCGTGTTGATGACCTGCGCGGTGCCATTCGTCTTGATGATCTGGGCGATGTCGCTTTGGTTGGCGGTCGCCGAGTAGCGGCCGAAGACGGCGAGGAGCTTGCCGTCGCTGACGCGAACGATCGACACCGATCGACCGGGGACGCCCCGGCTGCAGCCGGCGGAGCTCCACCGGCGGACGGTGTTGCGCACGCCCCATTTGTCGTCCTCCGGCGTCGCGTCGATCAAGCCGGTATTGACGTGCTTGCCGGCCGTGTCCGTGTTGCTCGTGCGCGCGCACACGCCGAACGGGCCGTCGTCCACGCCGCCCGGTAGGATCGCCACGCCGACCTCCTCGACCGCGGTGCCGTTGGAAATGGCGAGGGTCGTGAGCGCAGGCGTGGCGGCGTGCTTGCCGAAGAGCTGCACGTCGCCCGCGGCGAGGGGGATGTTCGCCATCTGCCAGAGAAAGTGCGGGCCTTTGGAGCCGGTCGGGGCGGTGGTGGCCGTTGCTCCGGCCGCCGTCGGCGTCGTCGGCAGGGTCGTCGTGGCCGCCGCCCAGCTCGACGTAACTTTCGGATCGGTCACATCGAGCGCGTAGTAGCCGCGGCCCGACGCGCCCAGGCTGCCGACGAGCACGGTATGCCAGTTGGCGGCGGCGGTCGTGGTGGTGGCGGTACGCGTAAAGACGATGTCCTTCACGACCGGCGTTCCGTCGAGCAGGTTGGAGCCGCCGCCAGGGTAGTTCGCGCGCAGCGTCGGCAGGACGGCGGGCGGAATGAACGCCCACATCTCGTTGCCGCCCTTGCCGGGTGGGAAGATGCCGGTCGCGTCTGTCGGCGCCGTGTCGCCGTCGGTGTGCGCCGTGCCCGGCTCGCTCGTCGCGTCGAACGCGTGAAGCAGGCCGTCGATCGTCGCCACGTAAAGCATCTGCGGGCGGTTGTAGTTGATCGCCGCGAACGCGCGGTACGAGTCGTCGCGGGCTTGCGCGGACGGCGCCGGCACGATGGCGGGGTTCGAGTGAAGGATGGCGCCCATCGCGCTGAACTTCGAAGTGCTCACCGCGTTCTTGCCGCGCTCGAGGACGTTCAGGAAGGGGTAGGTGACGGCGTTGTCCCCGGAGAAGTCTGTCCCGAGCGTGAACGCCAGGATGGCCTTCGTGCAGTCCGCCTGGTTGAGCGCGGAGAACGTCTTGAGGCCCGACGTCGTCGGTTGCGAGAAGGTGCCACAGCCGGCCGAAAGGACGCCGAGGTGCCCGCCGAGGACGCTCGTGACGATCCCGGCCGCGTCGTGGCCGACCTCCTTGCCGCGCGCCGCGCCGGCGCCGTCGTCGGCGGCGATGAACGGCCGGTACGACATCGTCTGGTCGATCGTCGCGTTCGTGTCGATCGCCGTCAGGACGTTTCGGTTGGTCGGGGCCATGTTGTCGACCATCTTGCGGAAGTTGTCGTTGTTCTGGACGATCCCCACCGGCGTGGCGACGCCGCCTGTGCACTTCGTTCGCAGGCGGTTCAAGTTGCCGGACCACGGCCACGTCGTGCCCGTGCTCGGGTTGGTCGTGTCGAACGACGCGAGGAACTGGGCCGAGACGGCCGTCCCGCTGTTGAGCGGCCCGAGCACCGGCGTGACCGTAGGGATCGCCTTGGACGACGTCTTCCCCGCGATGCTGCCGAGGATCGCGGCGAAGGCGCTCGCGAGGTCGGCGCCGGTGTCGGCGAAGTACGCGCCGCGGCCGGGCTGGCCCGAAGGCGTCCCCGCGATCGCGATCTGGTGCAGATTGCAGCACGCTTCCGTGATCGAGCCAGCCGCCGGCGGCGTCCCGGGCGTCGAGCAGAGGCCGTTCTCGACCGAGGCGTTCCACGTGGGCGGCGTGCCCGGCGTCACGAAGTCCGAGCAGAGCATGCTCCCGAGCGCGCCCGGGATCACCTTTGCCGCCTGCGCGAAGCCGATCACGAACGTCTTCACCGGCGGGTATTTCGAAGCCGGACCGCCCTTCGCGAGATCCGCCGCGATGTCCCACGAGCGCTGGTTGTTGTTCGCGGCGCTCTTGATCGTGTAGGGGCACACGCCGTTCGGCGTGCCGGTCTTCTGGCAGATGGTCTCGAGATCGAGGTTCGGCTGGCCGTCGGTCAGGAGGATGATGTACTGCGGTCGGCAGCTGTTGGCGGCGTTGCTGCCGTCGTAGGTGTACGGGTCGCTCTGGACGGGGCCGTTCGGATCGAAGAAGAAGTAATTGCGCGCGTCCCAGAGCTGCGCCTGGATGGGCGTCGCGCCGAACGGGCGGCTCGCGAGGAGGATGTTCTGGATCGCGTCGTTGCTCGTCTCGACGTCCGTGAGCGACGACGCGCCGTTGGGGAACTGCACCATGCGGCCCTCCCACATGGGGGCCGCGCGGTTGCGCGCGCCGACCTCGAACGGTAGCGGGTTCCCACAGTTCGGGGGGGAGCCCTGGCACCACTGGTTGGTGCCGTTCGTCTGCGGGCAGCTCCAGTCGCCCGCCGTGCCGGCGGCCCAGGTCGTGCCGTCCCACTGCGGGTAGTAGCTGAAGGTGCCCAGGAACGGGTTCGTCGGCGAGGAGAGGTACTGGAGGTTCCCGCCCGAGGTGCTGACGCTGATGCCCGGGTCGGTGTCGGTGTCGTACGTCATCATGCCGAAGCGAACGAGATCGCGCGCGGAGTCGAGGACGCCGTTCTGGTACTGCGGCGCGTTGCCGATCGTGAATCCGCAGTTGCCGCCCGAGGCCTTCGACGCCGGGGTCGCGATGCTCGCGACCTTGAACATCGCGAGCGCGTCGTTGGCGAACTCGTCGGCCTGGTTGGTCGTCTGCGACTGGCTCCCGAAGCTGCCGGCACCGACGCCGGCGCCCGTGCCTGAAGGCCCGTTCGACAGCTTCCACGGGCCGATCATGCAGGCGTCGGTGCCGTCGTAGAAGACGGGGCGGTGGTACGGCGTGGAGTAGCCGTAGTCGTACGGCGGCGAGCCGTTGATCGTGTACTCGTCTTTGAAGCTGCCGCTCGAGCGGTCGTCTTTGTAACAGCGGTAGCCCTGCGCGAACTGGCCGGTCAGGACCTGCAGGAGCGTGCCCCAGCGGTTCGGGTTCGTCGCTGCGCCGGTCGCGCCGCCCGTCACCGTGCACGCGTCCGCGCCGGACTCCGGCGAGGTGCTGTCGATCATCTGCTCCATCGAGCCGGACGTGTCGACGAGCAGCATGACGTTCGGCAGCGGCGGCTCGGCGGTCTTGGGCGCCGCGGACGCGTGGCCGGTGACGGCCGAGGCCGCCGCGCACATGCCGAGCGCCGAGACCGCGCGGAGGGCCCGCCCTTGGACGAAGGTCCAGTTACGCATGGGGAAATCCTCCAGAGACGCCGTGGGTTGAGCGAACCGAGATCACTTGGGGCATGGAATCGGCCCTCCCGTCACGCGAGCGCGCCCCTGCTCGAGGCTGCTCGATCCGTACTGCTGCAACGTGCCGCCACCGGACGCCGGCCCGATGTGCCCGTACGTCGACACCGTGAACGTCACCGGGCACATGCTCAGCTGCAGCTGGCCGACGCTCGCCATGCCCGCGACCGGCTGCCCGAACATCGCGTCGGTGACCTCGACGCTGAAGTCCCCGACGATGTTCGCCGAGCCGAGGCTGCCCATGTCCGTCGCCGAGACGTACGGCCGCACGGCCGGCGTGATGCTCCAGCCCTGCTGCAGATCGGCGACGCGGAGGATCTTGCACGCGCGCGCCATCGGGCTTGCAGTCGACGGGACGAGCTCGAGCGAAATGCAGTGGTTCTTGCCGGGACCGCTCGTCGCGAAGGACGGATCGTAGTCCCCGACGGCCCCCGCCGCCCCGCCGGGCTGGCGCATCGTGGACTCGACCGCCATCGCGTAGTCGGCGCCGAGCTTCTGCGCCGCGGCGACCATCGCCAGCTCCGAGAGGTAATGCGTCTGGAGCGCCTGGCGCTCATAGCCCGAGCTCTTGATCTCCGTCGACGCGCTGATGAGCGCGAACGCGCCCAGAGAGACGAGGACGCCGATCGTCATGGCCACGATGAACACGACCGCGCCGCGCTGGCGCACGCGGCGGCGCGCGCGGCGCTTAATGCGAGCGGCGCGAGCGGCGCGAGTGGCGCGAGCTGGCGCGCCAGCGACCGTGAGCTTCAGGGTCGGCATCAGTAGAGCCCTCGCGACATGTTGTTCAGGGACACCTCGGTGATCGTCGTCCGCACCCGCGCGTACGCGGTGCACGGGCTCGCCGTGCTGGTGCAGTAGCGAAAGAGGTTCGTGTAGTCCGTCGGCGTGTACGCCGGCGGCGCGAGCGCGGTCGTTCGATCGGGCAGCGCCGTTCGCGTCGCGAGGCGCATGCGCACCGAGCGGATGCGCTGCGGCCCCGTCGCGCTCGCCGCCGCGACGGCGGAGCCGTAGGTGATCGAGTTCGGCGGACCAATCGCCGGCGGATCGACGTCGAACGCGAAGTGCTTCAGCGTGCGCACGAGGCTCGGCGGCGTGGCCGCGGCGGTGTCGTCGACCGTGAAGGCGAACTTCAAGTCGACGGCGTACTCCGCGATGAGCTCCGGCGTCCCGACCTCCGTGCCCGCGCTGTCGAGGTAGAACCGGTAGAGATCGAAGCGGCTCGGGTCGCTGGTCGGATCGAGGTCGGCGTACGCAGCCGGCGGGGGCGCCAGCTTGTAGCGCACCGTCAGCACCGGATTGATGAGCGCGCCCGTGTAGAAGCTGGTCACGCCGCCGGCCTGCGCCGCGCCGCCGCCGTTGGTGGACGCGTCGAGGATTGTGACGGTGCCGGTAACGTCGACCCACGGCGACCCCGTCGTCACCCCGGCGTCGCACACCTCGAGGTACTGAACCCGGCCCTGCAGATCCTGCATGCGCATCAGAAATTTGTAGGTGGAGACCGGAATGAAGGCGCGCTTCATCGCGGCGTCCCCGTCGCCCGAGTTGAGGATGCGGTAGGCGGGCGGGTTGTTCGTCGCCAGGAGGAGCCGCACGGAGGTGCCGCCGCAGGTGGACGTTCCGAACGTCTGCACGGTGAACACGTCGACCGAGTTCATGGCGCCGGTGATGTCGAGGACGTCGGGGCTCAGGTTGTTGCCTGCCGAGTACGCGTAGACCTTGTCCGTGCCGTTGGTCGTCGAGGCGGGGAAGCCCGCGGCCGAGATGCGCCCCTCGCTCATCGACCCGCCCGCGATCAGGCGAATGCCCGCGAGCGCCTTCAGGTTGGCGATGGTCGCGCCCGCGAATGTGCCGGCGCCCGTCCCCGACGTGTAGTTCGAGACGAGCTGCGGGTCGCCGTAGACGTTCGGCGTCGCCATGAACCCCGCGCGCGAGACGTCCGCGCGCAGGCGGTCGATCGCGGTCCGGAGGCCGAACTGCGCCTGCGCCGCGCGCATGTCCTCGTGGAACGTGTTGGTCGCCTCCTTCGAGAGGCCGACGACGGCGATGCCGACGATGAGGCCCCCGATGAGGGCGACCACGAGCTCGATGAGCGTGAACCCGCGGGCACGCCGCCGCGCTCGGACCCGCCGCGTGGCCGCGCCGCTCATTGCGCCACCGCGTTGAGGCGAAGCATCGTCGTCGCGTAGACGAAGTGGTAGGTGCTGCTCCCGCCGGCCGCGCTGTCGATCGACGCGATGCCTCCCGGATCACAGAAGCCGCCGCTCGCGCCGACGTAGGGCGCGTTGGCCGACTGGGTGAGCTGGCGCGGCCAGAATACCCGCACGTCGGCGCGAATGAGGTCGGGCGAGCCGCCGTCGACCGACATGCCGTCGAGGCGGATGTTCGCGCAGAACATCGCGTTGCCGTAGTTGGCCTTGTCGAGGTCACGGCCGAAGATGTCGAAGGCGCCGCAGAGGCCGTCGGCGCCTGCTGGAGTCGCCGCCGTGTTGGGGCAGAGCGCGACCGGCATCGCCCACTTGCCGTAGTAGGTGCTCGTGTCTTTGAGGAAGGCCGTCTGCGAGGTGTCCCCCGCCTGCGTCCAGAGGGCCGCGTCGCGGCGGAGGCGCTCGATCCAGTCGCGGGCGATCGCGTTCGCGACGTCCATCTTGCGTGCGTCGACGTTCCCTTGGAGGCTGGCGCGCTCCATGGAGATGACGCTCGCCGCGCCGATCGCGAAGACCGTCAGCGCCATCAGGACCTCGACCGCGGTGTAGCCCCTCGCCCGTGCGCGCGCGGCGCACCGCCCTCGGCCGGTCGGGCGGGGGCATGTCCTCGCGGGCATCTCGCGGATCACGGCGCTCATTTGGAGACGATCCGGGCCACGCCCGTCGGCGGCACTACGAGTGTCCTCGAGATGCCTTTCCCCGACGCGCAGCCGCCGCGCCGCATGCACACCGTGACGTCGAGGAAGCTGCCGGCCGCCGTGAACGTCGGCGTCGCGCCGTTCACGGCGAACGCGCGCCCGGCCGGAGTGAAACAGAGCCAGAGGTCGGTGGAGGCCGCGGCCGCGCCCGTCGTGTTCAGCGCCATCGTGCTCTGGAAGTCGATCTGCGCGTCGAGGTTGCCGTTGAACGACGCACCGTCGAGGAGCAAGGCGTTGCCCGTCGCGGGCGCGGCGGCCCAGTTGGGCGCCAAACAGCTCGCGATCGGGCTGCGCCATTCCGTGGGGCTGCCGATCGCGCCTTGGGTGTTCCACGTCACCGCCTCGTAGACGAGGTATTTGCCGCGCTCGGCGGCGTTGTTGGCCTGGAGGTGCACCGCGACCGCCGTCCCGCGGCCGATCGCGCGGAGGCGCGCGCCGCGAATCAGCTGCGCGACGTGCATCGCGTTGTCGTAGGTGTGACGATCGTCGCGCGCGCGGATCATCGCGGGGACCGCGAGCGCCGCCAGGAGGGAGACGACGATCACGACGACCATCAGCTCCATCATCGTGAAGCCGCGCTGCGCGACGCGCGCGATGTGCGCGATGTGCGCGATGTGCGCGACGCGCCCGACGCGAGCGACCTTACGACGCAGATCACCTCGTCGGCTCGTTACGCGGTCTGCAAAGAGGGATCGCACCGGGGCACCTTTCAGCAAGCTACGTGCCGCCACCGGGAGGGGCGTGCGAGGCGCTAGCGTTGGGAAATTGTAGCGATCTTCGACCTCGTCCGGCCAAGCAAAGTCGAAACGATTGCCGGACTATGAAAACTCTGCGAGGCGGCGCTGATGTACGCGGGGCGCGGTACCGGGAGACGCGGTAGACGCGTCACTTTCCCCGGAGTACACGGTGGCCATGCCGCGTTCGCTCCCGTCTTTCGCCGCCGCTGTCGCGCTCCCGCTCGTCTTATTGGGGTGCCCATCGAAGGACAACGATAAGCGCGGCGAGCCGCCCCCGCCGCCGCCGGCGAGCGCGGGGCTCACGCCGGGCGCGTGCGCCGGAGGTGGCGGCGAGGT
>JAYVXL010000856.1:0-10556 GCA_043785185.1 Myxococcales bacterium | reverse complement strand
CGCGCTCGACGAACGCCGACTCGTCCGCGCGATACGCGAGCTCGACGGCAATCTCTTCACGCGCCGCACTCTCTTCAAGCCGCGCCGTCGGAAACGCAGGGCTAACGCGGGAACGGTTGAACACGTTGAGGGAACGATGAAGCTCGAGGCTCATGGTGCACGTGGAGTGCACGCGGCGCGCCACGGACTCGGGCGCGCTTGTTGCTCAATCGCCATCCTCATGAACGAGCATTTCGTCGTCAGCGCGCCGCGGTGCGCGGGCGGGTGTCGGCTCGACGCCCGCTCGGGCGCGTGCAGCTACCGCGTGGCGTGGTCGATCAATCCGCACATGGTCGTGGGCTCTGCAGACCCGGCGCGTGCCGTGAGGCAGCATGCGTCGTTCGTGCGCACGCTGTTGCGGAATGGCGCGCAGCTGTCGACCGTGCCATTCGTGCACGGCGCGTACGACTCGGTCTTTGCAAAGGACAGCGCCATCCTCATCAAGGATGGGCCCTGCCTTCGCGCGATGCTCGCGCACCCTCTATTCGGCGAGCGACAGCGCGAGCAGGAGTCGCGGCGCCGCGCGCTGGAAGCGCTCGGCTTCGACGTCCGCGCCGCCCCCGATGCGCCCCTCGAAGGCGGCGACGTCGCGCTCGCGCCCGGCCGCGCGTGCGCATTTCTCGGCCACGGCTTCCGCTCGTCGAAGCGCGCGGCGAAGTGCCTCGAGGCGTTTCTCGGCGTACCCGTGGTCGCGCTCAGGCTCCGCGACCCGGCCCTCTATCACTTGGACACGGCCCTCGCGCTGCTTCGCGACGGTACGACGCTCGTGTGTGAGGAGGCCTTTACGCCGAGCTCCGTGCGCCGGCTGCGCGCTCACGTCGACGGCGACGTCGTGCGCGTAGGCAAAGACGAAGCGGTTCGCTTCGGGCTCAACCTGGTCGAGCTGGGCCGCACTGTGGTCAGCGGTGCCGATTGCCCCGCTGTGGCGAATGCGCTGCGCGCGCGCGGGCGCAACGTCGTCGTGGCGCCTCTCGGCGAGTTCCATCGCGCGGGGGGCAGCGCCGCGTGCCTCGTCGCGCCGCTCTATCCGGGCAGCGTCGCCACGAGCCCGACCGCCGCGATCCGCTCGACGGCCGCGTAAGCAGGAGTGTCGAGCTCCTCGCCGAACACGTCGGGATCGAGCTCTTCGTAGGACCAAACCGCGCGCGCGTCTTCGAGGAGCGGGCGCACGCGGCGGAGAAGCTCGTCGGTCCCCTCGACGATGGGGGCGCCCGTGTACAGCGCGAGTCGGCCGCCGCGAGCGAGTCGGCGCAACGCTTCGTCCGCGATGCGCACCGCGAGCGCGGTTCCGTACGCGTCTCCGCCGTCGCGGTACACGCGACCTTTAGGATCGACGAGATACGGCGGATTGGCGACGACGACGTCGATCTCTCCGGCGACGCCCGCCAGCACGTCGCTCTCGCGGATCTCGACCTTCCGAGACGCCGACGCGAGCGCGACGTTGACCCGCGCGAAGGAGAGCGCGGCGCGGTTGATGTCACCGAGCGTCATCGACTCCGCGATCGCCGCCAGACAGAGCGCGCCCGCCCCGGTGCCGCAGCCCACGTCGACGAGGCGACGAATGGGCGCCGCGTGCGCGAGCGACCGCTGCAAGAACGCGCAGAACCGGTAGGTGTCGGGGCCGAAGAAGACGGCGTCGGCCTCGGTCGTCGGGTACGCGGAATGGACGTAGAGCCCGGAGCCGAGGGTGGAGAAGCGTACGCGGCTCCGAAAGGTCCCGCCGATCTCTTCGAGCGCGTCGGCCGCGCGGAGCGCCTCCATCATCGCCGAAGGGAGGACGCCCGACGGGAAGCGCCGGCTCCACCCGAAGACGTCGCGCAGCGTCTCGCCCATGCGATCATTTTTGGCGACGACGCGGCCGTGCGTTTCGGGCGTGACGGTGACGTAGCGGTAGCCCGCGTCGCGGAGGCCGCGACCGAGCGCGACCAGCGCCTCTTCCTTGGCGGTACACGGGGACGCGGACGAAGCGCTCACGGCGCGACGATACATCAGCCGTCGCCACGCGTCCCGCTACGGCACGAAAACTGCTCGCGGACCTGTCCTCGGCCTCACCCCTTGCAAAGGACGAAACATGAAAGCGCTCTGCTGGCACGGTCACGGAGACGTTCGCGTCGACAACGTGAAAGATCCGGAGATCCAGGAGCCCACCGACGTGATCATCAAGATCACGGCGAGCGGGATCTGCGGCTCGGACCTGCACTTGCTCGACGGCTACATGCCGACGATGGAGTCGGGCGACATTCTCGGCCACGAGCCCATGGGGATCGTCGTCGAGGTCGGGAGCGCCGTAAAGAAGGTGAAGAAGGGGGACCGCGTCGTCGTTCCGTTCACCATCTCGTGCGGTAGTTGCTGGTTTTGCCAGAAGGGAATGTTCGCGGCGTGTGACACCACGAACCCGAACGCCCCGATGGCGGCGAAAATGTTGGGGCACTCTTCTGCAGGGCTCTTCGGCTACTCGCACCTCACGGGCGGCTATGCGGGCGGTCAGGCCGAGCTTCTGCGCGTGCCTCATGCCGACGTCGGCTGCCTGAAGATCGAGTCGGACCTGAGAGACGACCAGGTCCTCTTTCTCTCGGACATCTTGCCGACCGGCTACATGGCCGCAGAGAACGCCGACATCGAGGAGGGCGACACGGTCGCCGTCTGGGGCTGCGGCCCGGTCGGACAGTTCTGCATCCAGAGCGCATGGATGATGGGGGCGGGCCGCGTGATTGGGATCGACTGCGTCGAGGAGCGCATGGCGATGGCCCGCACGCACGGCGAGGCGGAGACCATCGATTTCACGAAGGAGGATGTCTACGAGCGGCTCCAGGAGATGACGAACGGCCGCGGGCCGGACCGCTGCATCGACGCGGTGGGCGCCGAGGCGCACGCGACGGGCGGGCTCGACGCCGTGATCGACAAGGCGAAGGCGGCCGTGAAGCTCACGACCGACCGCGCGCATGCGCTGCGTCAGGCCATTTACTGCTGCCGCAAGGGCGGTACCGTCTCGGTGCCGGGCGTGTACGTCGGCTTCCCTGACAAGATCCCGATGGGCGCCTTCATGAACAAGGGGCTCACCATGAAGAGCGGGCAGACACATATGCATCGCTACATGAAGCCGCTGCTCGCCAAGATCGAAGCCGGCGAGATCGATCCGTCGTTCGTGATCACGCACCGGCTCACGCTGGACCAAGCGCCCGCCGGTTACAAAACCTTCCGCGACAAGAAGGAAGGCTGCATCAAGGTCGTGCTGCAGCCCTGAGCCGCATCCCTCGCACGCCGTTTGCAGCCCTGCTCCGCGGGAGAACGATGACGATGGCGCTCGAGGGATGGCTCTTCGATCTGGACGGCACGCTCGTGGACAGCAACCCATCCCACGTCGCCGCGTGGATGACCGCGCTCGAGCGCGTGGGGTACCGCGTCGGCGCCGACCGCGTCGCGGTGGAGATCGGCAAGGGCGGAGACAAATTCGTCGCGTCCGTGCTCGGCGACTCCGCCGAGGCGCGGCACGGCGACGAGCTCCGCCGCGCCCAGGGCGAGGCCTACCTCGCCCTCGTTCGAGACCGCGGCCTCAAGCCGGTGAAAGGTGCGGTCGAGTTGCTCGGCGCCCTGCGGCGCAGAGGAATCCGCACCGCCCTCGCGACGAGCGCGAGCCCGGAGCACCTCGAGGCCACCGAGCGGGCGTGCGGCGTGCGGTTTCGCGATCGCGTCGACGCCGTGGTCGGCGCCGGCGACGTCCGCGCGCCGAAGCCTGCGCCGGACGTCGTGGAGGTCGCGCTCGCGAAGCTCGGGTTGGGCGCCGCGCAGTGCGCGCTGTCGGGCGATACGCCGTGGGACGCGGCCTCGGCGCGGAGCGCAGGGGTCGTCTTCGTCGGCGTGACCTTTGGCGCCTACGACGCGGCGGCGCTCTTCGGCGCCGGCGCGCGTGCGGTGTACCGTGACGTCGCGGACATCTTGGAGCATCTCGACGAGGCGCTCGTCCGCGCGTCACCGGGACCCTTACGGTACGACGCCGCCATGTTGCGGCGCCTGGTGGGCGAGGCGCTCGCCGCGGCGGAGGCGGGGATGCAGGCCGGCGAGGTCCCGATCGGCGCCGTGCTCGCGAGCGGTGACGGCCGCGTGTTCGCGCGCGGGCAAAACCGCTTCGTCGCGACCGGAGACAAATCTGCGCACGCCGAGATCGACGCGTTTCGCGCGGCCGCATCGCACCCCGGTGACCCGTTCGCCGCGCGCGACGTGATCATGGTGTCGTCCCTCGAACCGTGCGTGATGTGCACGGGGGCGGCGATGGAGTGCGCGGTGGATCTCATCGTGTACGCGCTCCCGGCGCCCGCCGACGCGGGCAGCCGCCGCGTAACCCCACCGGCAAGCGTCGAGAACCAGGTGTCTCGCATCGTCGGAGGCATCGCCGCCGACGAGAGCCGCGCCCTCTTCCAGCGTTGGCTCGACCGCCCTCATCGCGACCCGCGCCAGGAGCCGTATGTACGGCAGCTCCTCGCCGCAGGCGGCCGGGCGGGGCGAGATGGCGCGTGACGGGGCGTGACGGGGCGGACCGATGCCGTCAAGCGGCGCGGGAGACCGCGCCCGCCGTGAGGAGCGCGACGACGGCGCGCTCGTCCGGGGAGAGGGCGTGCGGGGCGGAAGATGCGCCGCGGGGCCGATTCATTGTGCGGGCGAGGGTGCCGTCGCCGAACGCCGCGAGGACCGCGGGGTGCACGTAGCACTTGCGACAGACCGCGGGCGTGTTGCCGAGGGATTCCGCGACCACCTTGATCGCGGCGCTCACGCTCCGCTTGGCCTCCGTCGTCGAAGTGGGCCGCGGCATCGCCGCGAGGTTGCGCGCCGCGCGAAGGGTGCCCGTCCACGTCCGAAAATCCTTGGCCGTGATCGGCACTCCAGCGACCGTGCGCAAGAAGCTGTTCACGTCGGAGGAGGCAATCCGATGCGGGCGCCCCGAGTCGTCGACGTAGCGGAACAGCTCCTGCCCCGGTAGCTGTTGGCAGCGCCGCACGAGGCGCGCGAGGCGTGGATCGTCGAGCTCCACGAAGCGACGGACGCCGCTCTTTCCGCGGAAGCGGAACGCGATCTTTCCGCCACGCACGTGCACGTGGTTCTCGCGCAACGTGGTGAGGCCGAACGAGCCGTTCTGCCGCGTGTACGCGCTGTTGCCCACCCGGATGCTCGTGAGCTCGAGCAGGCGCACCACGGTCGCGAGGACGCGCCGGCGCGTCGCCCGGTGATCCTCGAGCCAGCTCGAGACCGTGGCGCGCACGCTAGGAAGCGCGCCCGCGAAGTCCACGAGCTTGTCGAACTTGGCGGTGTCGCGGACGTCGCGCCACTGCGCGTGGTAGCGGTACTGCTTTCGGCCGCGCGCGTCGCGGCCGGTGGCTTGGATGTGGCCGCGCGGATGCGGACAGATCCAGACGTGGGTCCACGCCGGCGGGATGACGAGCGCCCGAATGCGCGCGACGTCGCGCGCCGGGCACGCGTGCCCGCGGTCGTCGACGTAGCGAAACGCTCGCCCGGCGCGGAGCCGGCGAAGGCCGGGCCCCCGATCATCGACGTACCGCAGGCCCGCGCTGCGCGCGGCGCGGATCGCCGCAAGGGGCGCAGGCTTGGCCCCGGTGGGGGAGGGCGTCAGACCGGTCATGTGCGATGTTCCTTCCGCAACGCGCCTCTGCAGCGCCCGTGCCCGCCTGCCACGACCCCCTTCGCGGCGCGTACGCGTGTAGCGACTTTGCACCTCGTGGCAAAATTCACCGCGGGGCGCAGGCGCGCGGATCGATCGATTGCGCCGACGGACCCCGAGTCTCCCGTATTTTCGGCCGGTCGGAACTGTGACCACAGCCGTAGGCACGCCCGCTGCAGCGCGAGCATGCAATGCGAACGAAGGTGCTCTTGAGTGATCAGGCATTGGCCATCGAGCGGCTCCTCGGGCGCATCGAGGGCGAATCTGACGCGGAGCGTCGGGTGGGCTTGATCGTCGAGCTCGTCGAGGAGCTCACGGCGCACCTCGCCGTGAAGAAAAACGTGCTTTACCCCATGGCGGGAAGCGCTCACCCGGGCGCGCTCCAGCGCTGCGTGGAGGGGAACGCCGCCGTTCGACGCGACCTCGTCCACCTCGTGCGCGCGAGCTACCACGACGAGATGTGCGCGGCGCGCGTCACCGAGCTTCGCGCCACCCTCGCCGATCACCGCCGCCTCGACGAGCATCTGCTCGACATGCTCGAGCACATGCTGAGCCCCCATGCGTCGCGCCTGCTTGGCGAACAGGTCGAGCGCTTCCATTCGGCGTGCATGAGGGCTCGTCGCGGCACGAGCTCGGCGCGGGCCGCCGCCTCGTAACCGGATCTCCGCGGCGGTCGCCCGCGTGTGGCGGTCAAGGATGTGCGCTTGTGGCACCCGCGTGTCGGCGCGACCGGCGTCTACTGGACGAACACGACCGGCGAGGTGCGGCGTGCGGCGCCGACGCCAGCATGATGGCGTGCGACACCCAATCCGCTGTCGGCTCCCCGATGACCTCCGCCGCGCGACGCACGAAGCCTCGAGAGCGCTCGTCACCAAAAAGACCACCCTCTCGCGCCGGGCGTTGGCGGTGTTCGATCCCGCGAAGCACGGGACCAAGATGTGGCATCCAAGGGCGCATGCCCATTCGGACCAAGCCCATCCTTTCGCTCGTCGCGGTCTCCACCCTCGCCATCCTCGCGTGCGGCGAGAGCACGCCGCCCCCCGTCGCGCCGGCGCCCGAGCCGCCGGTGGCCAGCGCGACGCCCACCGTCGCGGCCGCCCCTGAGGCGCCCCCGGCGCCGCCCGCGCCTCCGCCCCCGCCCGCCGTCAAGAGCGGGCCGGTGCCCGTGAGCCCGCAGGCGAAATCCTTCAAGCTCGGCGCCTTCACCGTCGTCGCGCTTCGCGACGCGACCTTCGTTGCGGCGAACGACAATAAGGTCATCGGCGTGGGACAGACCCCCGACGCGGTCGCCGCCGAGCTGAAGAAGGCAGGGCTCCCCGAGGATCGCATCGAGCTCAACGTCGGCGCGCTGCTCGTGAAGACGGGCAAGCAGACCGTGCTCCTCGACAGCGGCCTCGGCGACGGTCCGAAGGGCGCGCTCGTCGAGAGCCTCAAGCTCGCCGGCGTGGCGCCGGCCGACGTCACCGACGTGCTCCTCACCCATAGCCACCTCGACCACGTCGGCGGGCTCGTGACGGGCGACGGCAACCTCACCTATCCCAAGGCCACCATCCGCCTCTCGAGCAAGGAGTGGACGGCGTTCAAGGGCAACGCGGACCTCGCCAAATTCGTCGCCGTCATCACCCCGAAGGTGAAGACCTTCGAGCCTGGCGCCGAAGTGGTGCCCGGCATCACCGCCGTCGAGCTCTACGGCCATACGCCGGGCCACCTCGGGTACGAGGTGAAGTCCGGCAAAGACCGCCTGTTCGACCTCGGCGACCTCGCGCACAGCTCGGTGCTCTCGCTCGGCAAGCCCGAGTGGACGATGGGCTTCGACGGCGACACCGCCCTCGGCGCCAAGGTGCGCCGCGCGCGCCTCGAGAAGCTCGCCAAGGACAAGGAGCTCGTCTTCGCCCCGCACTTCCCGTTCCCCAGCGTGGGCTACGTGACCGCCCAAGACGGCGCGTTCGCGTGGAAGGGCCAGATCCCCGGCGAGTGATCGGCCCCGCGTGAGGGCGTCGTTGGCCGGCGGCTCCCGCGCGCCAAGGCGCGAGGCCTCCGTCGACGACGCCTGCGCCTTTGTGTGCGCGCGCGGAAGAGGGTAAAAGGTGCGATCCCACGCTCACCTGCCCTGTTGCGGAGGTCTCCCCTTGGTCCGATGCGTCCGCGGTGTCCTGTTCGCCGACTACGTTCGAATGATCCGTCGCGTTCAGGGCGTCGACTGGTCGCAGCGCCTGCGCCCGGAGGACATGTCCCACGTGCTGCAGCGAGTCGATCCGGACGGGTGGTACTCGATGGCGACGTTCGAGCGCCTTGGGGAGGAGATCTTCCGCGAGGTGGCGAAGGGAGACGTGAACCTCGTCCGCGTGTGGGGACGATTCTCCGTCGACCCGCTGCACGAGCAGACGCCCGGGCTCGTCGCCAACCTCGATCCCGCCGACACGCTGATGCGCTTCCGCGTTCTGCGCGCCACGTACTTCGACTTCGACGCGCTCGAGGTGCCGGTCCTCGCCGACGATCACGCGCAGCTCGTCATCCGCTACTACATGGGGCCGGTGGCCGAAGAAGCCGCCGCCTTCCAGACGCTGGGCTTCTTCGAGCGCCTCCTCGAGCTCGCCGGCGCCGACGACGTGCGCTCCGAGTTCCTCGAGCGTGCGTGGAAGGGGGACGCGCGGACGCTCCTCGACCTGCGGTGGAAGACTCCCAAGAGGCCCGCGCGCTGACTCAGGCCTCGGCCCTCGCGAGAAATCGCGCGAGGTACGGCGCGGTGCGGCTCCCTCGCGCGCGCGCGATCGCGTCCGGGGGTCCGCTTGCCACGATCCGCCCGCCGTCCTCGCCCGCGCCCGGACCGAGGTCAATGACGTGATCGCTCCCCGCGACGACGCGCATGTCGTGCTCGACGACGACGACCGTACCGCCCGCGTCCACGAGACGGCCCAGCTGGGTCATGAGCCGGTCGACGTCCGAAGGATGAAGCCCCGTCGTCGGCTCGTCCAGAACGTAGAGCGTGTCGGCGTGACGGGCGCGCTGCAACTCGGTCGCGAGCTTGATCCGCTGGGCCTCGCCGCCGGAGAGCTCGTTCGCCGGTTGACCGAGCCGCAGGTAGCCCAGGCCGACCTCGCCCAGAACTTCGAGCGAGCGGCGAACCGCCGGCTCGTCCGCAAAGAACTCCGTCGCGGCGTCGACCGTCATCGCGAGGACGTCGGCGACGTTCTTGCCGCGGAGCTCGATTTCCAGGGTCTTGGTGTCGTAGCGGGCGCCGTGGCACGTAGGGCACGGCGCGAAGACGCTCGGCAAGAAGAGCAGCTCGACGGAGATGAAGCCTTCTCCTTCGCACGTCGCGCACCGCCCCTTGGCGACGTTGAAGGAGAAGCGACCGGCGTCGTACCGGCGCGCGCGCGCGCCTTTGGTTGCCGCGAAGAGGCGTCGCACGCCGTCGAACAGGCCCGTGTACGTCGCGAGGTTGGAGCGAGGTGTCCGGCCGATCGGCCTCTGATCGACGCGTACGAGTCGACGGAGCCGGCCCAGATCACCCGCGATCGAGCCGCCGGTGGGGCTGGCGACGTCGAGCGCCTCCGGCTCGTCGTCCTCCGGCTTCGTCTCCTCTTCGAGGTGCGTGCGCACGAGGTCGACGAGCGCTTGGCTCACGAGGCTCGACTTGCCGGAGCCGGAGATGCCCGTCACCGTCGTGAGCACGCCGAGGGGGATCTCCACGTCGACACCGTGCAGGTTGTTTCGCGTCACGCCACGGAGGCGCAGGTGGCCCGAAGGCGCGCGGGGCGCGCGCGGAGCGAGCGCGCGACCTTCGAAGAGGTGACGACGCGTCTGCGACGCCGCGATGCCCGAGAGCCCCTCGGGCGGCCCGCTGTAGAGCACCTCGCCGCCGTGCTCCCCGCCGCCGGGGCCTACGTCGACGATCCAATCGGCGCGCCGAACGACGTCGAGATCGTGCTCGACCACGAGCAGCGAGTTGCCGGCGGCCTTGAGCCGCTCGAGCGCGGCGAGCAGCGCGTCCGTCTCCGCGGGGTGGAGGCCCGCCGTCGGCTCGTCGAACACGTAGGCGACGCCGAAGAGGTTCGAGCGGACCTGCGTGGCGAGGCGCAGGCGTTGAAGCTCGCCGGGGGACAGCGTCGGCGTGCTGCGCTCCATCGTCAAATACCCGAGGCCGAGCTCGAGCATCACGCGAATCCTTGCCACGAGATCGGCCGCGATTCGCTGCGCGACGATCGCCCGCGCGGGCTCGTGCGCGTCGCCATGCCGGTCCGGCGTCGCCGTCCCCTCGGCCGCCGGCCGCAGGATCTCCGCGACCTTCGCGAGCGGCAGGCGCGCCAGCTC
Source organism: Myxococcales bacterium (assembly GCA_043785185.1). GTDB lineage: Bacteria > Myxococcota_A > Polyangia > Polyangiales > Polyangiaceae > JANYHK01. The sequence continues at coordinate 532 of JAYVXL010000856.1, read as the reverse complement.
GGTGATGTCGAGCCGCGCAAAACGGACCGCGAGGGCCTCGCCGCGCAGGCGCTTACCCCGGCACATCGGGCAGGCGCGGCTCACGAGGTAGGGCGCCACGCGACGCCTCATCGCCGCGCTCTCGGTCGTGGCGAACGTCTCGAGCACATAGCGCCGCGCGCTCGTGAAGGTCCCCTGGTAGCTGGGCTCCTCCTTTCGCTTGAGCGCCCGCCGCGCGTCGGGCGGATCCAGCCCCGCGTAGACGGGGACCGTGGGCTGCTCGTCGGTGAAGAGAATCCAGTTGCGATCCTTCTTGGGGAGCTCGCGCCACGGGCGGTCGACGTCGTGGCCGAGGGAGACCAGGATGTCGCGCAGGTTCTGCCCTTGCCACGCCGTAGGCCACGCGGCGATGGCGCGCTCGCGGATCGTCTTTCCGGGATCGAGCACCATGGACTTCTCGGTGGCGTCGTAGAGCCGCCCTAGCCCGCCGCACTCGGGGCACGCACCCTCCGGGGAGTTCGCGGAGAACGCCTCGGCGTGCAGCTGCGGCGCG
>JAYVXL010000855.1:0-10571 GCA_043785185.1 Myxococcales bacterium | reverse complement strand
CGCGCGCCCGAGGAACGCGGTGATCGTCTCGCCCGCCTCACGCTTTGTCTCGTAGAGCGCGATGAGACGGTCGAAGACCTCCGGCACCCGCCGCGCCGGCACCTTCGCGACGACGCGGCCGAAGCGCGCACCGTCGCCCGACGGATCGCCGCCCGCGTACACGAAGTACTGCGGCACCGCGCGATCGCCGATCTTGCGCAAGCCGCCCTGGAGCCCGACGCCGGCGACGTGATGAAGCCCGCACCCGTTGGGGCATCCGCTCACCTTGACGACGAGCCCCTCGGCGCGGTCGATGAGCGTGCGGTCCGCGCGAAACTTCGTCGACAAGAGATCCGCGACGCCGCGCGACTGCGTCACCGCGAGGCGGCAGGTCTCGGCGCCCGGGCAACTCGACACGTCCGCGAGCGACTCCGGGTCGGGCTCCGCGAGGCCGATCTGCGCGAGGCGCGCGTGAAGCGCGCGCACCCGGGCTTGCGGCACCCAACGGAAGAGCAGGTTTTGCCCGACGGTCGTGCGCACGGTGCCGTCGGCGAAGCCCTGCGCGAGCCGCGCGAGCGCGCGCAGGCGTCCGCTCGAGAGGTCCCCGAGCGGCACGGTGACCGTCACCGCCGCGAACCCCGGCTGACGCTGCGCGCGCACGTTCGTGCGGAAGAAGCGATCTGCGCCGGGGTCCCCCAGCACGGGCAAGAAGCGCGGGACGATGCCCGGACCGCGCGGCGCGTCCGGGCGGAGGATCGCGTCGAGCTCGGCCGCCGTCGGCTCGGCGGCGCGCGCGCGCGGCGCGTCCTCGATGGGCGGCGCGTCGGGATCGAACGGCAACGGCGGCGTTCCGGCCGCGCGGACCTGTGCGAGCTCCGCGAGGAACGCGGCTTTGAACGCGTCCCAGCCCATCGCCTTCACCAGGAATTTGAGCCGGTTCTTGTGCCGGTGCACGCGGTCGCCGCGCGCGTGGAAGACGCGCAGCACGGCCTCGGAGATCGCGAGGAGGTCGGGCGCGGGCAAGAAGTCGACGAGCTCCGCGCCGCTCTTGCACATGAGCGCGCTGCCGCCGGCGACGACGACGCGAAAGCCGTGCACGCGGCGGCCGCCTTCGTCGCGGACGCGGGCGAAGAAACCGAGATCGTTGATGTGCGCGAACGAGTGGTCCGCGCCGCCGCCGGAGAACGCGACCTTGAACTTGCGCGGGAGGGACGCGCTCAGCGGGTGGCGCAAGAAGTAACGGACGAACGCCTGCGCGTACGGCGTCGGGTCGAACACCTCGTCGGCCGCGACGCCGGCGCTCGGGCTCGTCGTCACGTTGCGTACGGCGTTTCCGCACGCTTCGCGCGTCGTGAGGCCGGCCTCTGCGAGCGCCGTCATCGCCGGCGCGATCTGCGGGAGGTGGACGAAGTGAAACTGGAAGTTCTGCCGCGTCGTCAGGTGCGCAAAGCCGCGCGAATGGCGATCGGCGACGTCCGCGACCGCCTCGAGCTGCGCGGCGCTCAGGATCCCGGACGGGATCTTGGCGCGCAGCATCGACCAGTCGCCTTCCTGACGCTGGCCGTACGTGCCGGCGACGAGCCGGAAGGCGCGCCACTGGTCCGCGCTGATCTCGCCGCGCTCGAAGCGCTCGAGCGTCTCGACGAACGTGTCCACCTCGCGCGCGTCGGTGAAGTCGAGGCTCGCGCGGCCGGCGATCGGCCCCGGCGTGTTCGCGACGGTCGTATCAGGCGTAATCATGGCGTGGCTCCAGGTGAACGGTTCCGTGCGGCGTGCCCGCGAGGGCGGTGGAGATGGCATCGCTCAGGCGGACGACCTCGCCCAAGACGAGGACGCCCGGCAGATCGACGCGATCGTGCGGGAGCGCGAGCTCCGTGAGGGCGCCGAGCGTGCCGGTCCACGACCACTGCCGCGGACCGTGGGCGCCGAGCACGACGGCGGCGGGGTGGGTCGAAGGCCAGCCTCGGGCCATCAAGCCGCGCGCGAGCTCCGCGCGCGCGCCGATGCCCATGAGCACGACGACGGTGACACCCGGCAGCGGCGCGTCCTGCATGACGCGCGCGAAGGCGCTCTCGGGGACCGCGGAGACGACGAGCAGCGCCTGCGCGACGCCCCGGTGCGTGACGGGGATCCCCGCGGCGCCAGGCCCGGCGATCGCGCTCGAGAGGCCCGGCACGATCTCGACGGCGACGCCGGCGTCGCCGAGCGCGAGCGCTTCCTCGCCGCCGCGGCCGAGCACGAACGGGTCGCCGGCTTTGAGCCGCACCACGCGCTTGCCGGCGCGAGCCGCGCGGATCATGAGCGCGTGGATCGTGTCCTGAGCGACGCTCGCCTTGCCTGCGCGCTTGCCGACGCAGAAGCGCGCGGCGCGGGGCGCGTGCGCGAGGACCCGACCGTCGACGAGCGCGTCGTACAGGACGAGGTCGGCCGCCTCGAGGACGCGGACGGCGCGGAGCGTGAGGAGCTCCGGGTCGCCGGGGCCCGCGCCGACGAGCCAGACTCTTCCGCCCGCGGGCGCGCGCGACGAGCGCGACGAGCGCGACGAGCGCGACGAGCGCGAATCGCCGACAATTCTAGGCCTTTCTTTCATGGGAGCCTCGCGTCTTTGTCGTAGAGATCGTTGAGCGCGCGGAGCAGGCGCGGGCGCCGCTCGGCCATCGGAAGTCCTTCGCGCTTCCACTCCGCGCGCGCGCGCGTCGCGGTGCGTTCCCACTCGCCCATATCGTCGGGCAGGAGCGCGTCGAGCGCGCGGCGCAGGAGCGCGACGAGCGCCGGCGCGGCGCCGCCCGAGGAGATGGCGATGGTCAACGCGCCGCGCTGCAGGCGCGCGGCGCCGATCGCCGTGCAGCTCGCCACGTCGTCGACCGCGAGGCAGAAGACGCGCCGCGCGTCCGCCGCGGCGCGCACCTCTCTGTTCACCGCCGGCGGCGCGGCCGAAACGACGAGCCACGCGTCGTCGAGGTCCTGCGCTGCGAACGCCCGCGCGTGCGCTTCGTCGACCGCGGCCGCGAGATCGACGTCGATCGCGGGGGCGACGACGCGCACCTTCGCGCCGGCTTGCACGAGCGCGAGCCCCTTCTCCCGCCCGACGGGACCGCCGCCGACCACGACGACGCGCCGCCCTTCGAGCTGAAGAAACAGAGGATAGAGCGGCGGGCTCACGCGGCACCTCCCTCGCCGCGCGCCGGGCGCGCGTGCAGCCCGCACTCCTTGTGCTCGGGCGACTCCCACCACCACCGGCCCGCGCGCACGTCCTCGCCGTGCGCGATCGCGCGCGTGCACGGCGCGCAGCCGATCGAGGGGAACCCCTGCGCGTGCAGCGGGTGCGTGGGCACGTCGTGCGCCTTCACGAAGGCCCAGACCTCCGCCTCCGTCCACGCCGCGAGCGGGCTCAGCTTCAGCCGCGCGGGGGCCTGCGGGTCCGCCTCGACGACGGCGACGTCCCCGCGCGTCGGCGACTGCTCGCGGCGGAGGCCGGTGACCCACGCGCGAGCGCCGTCGAGCGCGCGCGCGAGCGGCCTCAGCTTCCGCGCGTCGCAGCACGCCTTTCGCGCGTCCACCGACGCGTAGAACCCGTTCGGGCCTTGCCGTCGCACGAGCTCTTCGACGCGCACTGTGTCCGGGAAATAAAGCTCGATCGCGACGCCGTAGCGCGCGCGCGCGCGGTCGAGGAGATCGTACGTCTCTTGATGCAGCCGGCCGGTGTCGAGCAGGAACACGCGCGGCGCGACGCCGAGGTCTCTCCCCGCGCGCGCGGCCTCGTGCAAGACGACCATGTCCTCGACGCCGAGGCTGCACGCGATGCGCAGCCCGTCGCCGAGCTCCTGCAGCGCGACACGGAGGATCTCGTAGGGGCTGGCGGACGCCAGGCGCGACGCAAACTCGGCCGCGCGCGCGGCGGGAGGCTGTTCCACGGAAACCATTTGTGTTCGTTATAGCGAACAGTTGTTGATGATGCTAGACAAACACCATGACGTTGAAGGCGCGCGACCACCTGACGGCGCTCGAGGACGAGGCGATCTTCATCCTCCGGGAGGTCGCGGCGACACGGCAGAGGCCGGTCCTCCTCTTCTCCGCGGGCAAGGACTCGATCGTCCTGCTCCACCTCGCGCTCAAGGCGTTCCGGCCGGCGAGGCTGCCGCTCGCGATCATGCACGTCGACACCGGTCACAACTTCCCCGAGGTCCTTGCGTTCCGCGACGCGCGTCTCGCGGAGATCGGCGAGCCGCTCGTCGTCGCGAGCGTCCAGCGGTCGATCGACCTCGGCCGCGCCGTCGAGGAGAAAGGGCCGCGCGCGTCGCGCAACCGGCTGCAGAGCGTGACGCTCCTCGACGCCATCGCGGAGCACAAGTTCGACGCGGCGTTTGGCGGCGCGCGGCGCGACGAGGATCGCGCGCGCGCGAAGGAGCGCATCATCAGCCTCCGCGACGAGTTCGGACAGTGGGATCCGAAGAACCAGCGCCCGGAGCTGTGGGAGCTCTACAACACGCACGTCCGCGGCGGCGAGCACCTGCGGGTGTTCCCGCTCTCGAACTGGACGGAGCTCGACGTCTGGGAATACGTGCGGCGCGAGCGCCTCGCCGTGCCGAGCATCTACTTCGCGCACACGCGCGAGGTCTTCGCGCGCGACGGCCTGCTCTACGCCGCGACGAGCGCGGTGGCGCGCCTGCCCGAGGAGGTGCCGTTCCTCGCGGAGGTGCGCTTCCGCACGGTGGGCGACATGACGTGCACCGGCGCGGTGCGCTCGAGCGCGGCGACGCTCGACGCGATCCTGCGCGAGACCGCGACCGCCACGGTGACCGAGCGCGGCGCAACCCGCGCGGACGACAAGGTCGGAGAGGCGGCGATGGAAGACCGAAAGCGCGAGGGGTACTTCTGATGACGACCGAGCCCACGACCGACACGCTCGCGACGCCGCGCCTCCGCGCGCTGCGCTGCGCCACCGCCGGCAGCGTCGACGACGGCAAGAGCACGCTCCTCGGGCGCTTGCTCTACGACGCGAAGGCGATCATGACCGACCAGCTCGAGCACGTCGAGGAGGCGAGCCGGCGGCGCGGCTACGCGCGCACCGATCTGGCGCTGGTGACCGACGGCCTCCGCGCCGAGCGGGAGCAGGGGATCACGATCGACGTCGCGTGGCGGTATTTCGCTACACCATCGCGTCGCTTCGTTTTGGCGGACGCGCCAGGGCACGTCCAGTACACGCGCAACATGGTGACCGCCGCGTCGCGCGCCGACGTCGCGATCGTGCTCGTCGACGTGCGCCACGGCCTCGTCGAGCAGACGCGGCGCCACCTCTTCGTCACGCGCTTGCTCGGCGTGCCGCACATCGCCGTCGTGGTGAACAAGATGGACCAGGTCGGCTACGCGTACGACGCCTTCGCGCGCCTCCGCGACGACATCGCGCGCTACCTGGCTGCGCTCCCACTCCCCGGCGCGCCGCCGGTGACGGCGTTTTTCCCGGTGTCCGCGCTCGTCGGTGACAACGTCGTGGACCGCTCGGCGCACACGCCCTGGTACGACGGGCCCACGCTGCTCGCCCACCTCGAGGGGCTCGACGTCGAGGAGCGCGCCGCGAGCGCGCCGGCGCGCTTCGTCGTGCAGTGGGTCATCCGCCCGCAGAGCGAGGCGCTGCCGGACTACCGCGGCTACGCGGGGCGGCTCGTGTCCGGAACGCTGCGGCGCGGCGACGCGATCACGGCGTGGCCGTCCGGCGCCCCGTCGAAGGTCGCGCGCCTCGAGACGTTCGACGGCGACCTCGAGGCGGCGACCGCCGGCGCGGCCCTCACCGTCCATCTCGCGGATGACCTCGACGTCTCGCGCGGAGCGCTCCTCGCCGTGACGGGGCAGTCGGGCCCGACCCTCGCGCGCGAGCTCGAGGCGGATCTGGCGTGGGTGCACGCGACGAAGGCGCGGGTCGGCGAGCCTTACACCGTAAAGCACGGCGCCCGCGAGGTGCGCGCGGTCCTCGGCGCGATCGCCCACGTGTACGACGTCGCGACGGGCGACCACGCCGCGCCCGGGGCCGGTGGCCTTGGGCTCAACACCATCGCGCGCGCGACCCTGCGCCTCGCCGAGCCGCTGCCGGTCGACCTCTTCACCGAGCGACGCGCGACGGGGAGCTTCTTGCTCATCGACCCGGCCACGGGGTCGACGCTCGCCGCCGGGCTCATCCGCTGAGGCTGACGCTGACGCTGAGGCTGACGCTGAACCTGACGCTGAGCCTGATTGGCGCGCGGCGGCGCGGCGAGCAGCGCGCGGGGCGCGTTTCGTGGACGAGGTCGCGGCGCGCGGCGTAGTGTTGCAGGCCGCAATGTCCGCTCTCCCGCACGCGTTCCGCCCGGTCCCGCGCACCGGCGTCATCTACGTCACCACCGAAGCGACGAGGCTCGGCTTCACGTCGAAGGATCCGGAGTGGTGCAACCTGGGCCAGGGCCAGCCGGAGACGGGCGAGATCCCCGGCGCACCGCCGCGCGTCACCACTGTCGACATCTCCGTCGACGACCAGGACTACGCGCCGATCGCCGGCCTCCCCGAGCTGCGCGAGGCGATCGCGGGCCTCTACAACCGCCTCTACCGAAGAGGGATGAAGTCCCAGTACTCGGCCGAGAACGTGTGCGTCTCCGGCGGCGGCCGCGCCGCGCTCACGCGCGCAGCCGCGAGCCTCGGGCACATCAACCTGGGCCATTTCATCCCCGACTACACGGCGTACGAGGAGCTGCTCGACATCTTCAAGGCGTTCACCGCCATCCCGATCCTCCTCGAGCCCGAGCGCGGCTACTCGTTCACCGCGGACGACCTGCGGCGCGAGGTGATGGGGCGGGGCCTCTCCGCGGTGCTCCTGTCCAACCCGTGCAACCCGACGGGCAAGCTCGTCGAGGGCGAGGAGCTCGCCAAATGGGTCGGCATCGCGCGCGAGCTCGACTGCACGCTCCTGCTCGACGAGTTCTATTCGCACTACGTCTACCGCGGCCGCCCCGGCGCGCTGCCTGTCGAGAGCGCGGCGCGCTACGTGGAGGACGTCGACAAGGACCCCGTCCTCATCGTCGACGGCTTCACGAAAAACTGGCGCTATCCGGGCTGGCGCGTCACCTGGTCGCTCGGGCCGAAGAGCGTCATCGAGTCGCTCGCGAGCGCGGGCTCGTTCCTCGACGGCGGCGGGAGCAAGCCGCTGCAGCGCGCCGCGGTGCCGCTCCTCGACGAGGCGCACGTCGTGAAGGAGACGCTGGCCATCCAATCGCTCTTCCGCGACAAACGCGACAAGACGCTCTCGCGCCTCGAACGCATCGGCGTCCGCTTCGACCGCGTACCGGACGGCACGTTCTACGCGTGGGGGAACGTCGCGGCGCTGCCGGACGGCATGAACGACGGCATGTCGTTCTTCCGCGCCGCGCTCCCGCACAAGGTCATCACCGTGCCGGGCGAGTTCTTCGACGTGAACCCCGGCAAGCGCCGGCACGGTCGCGCGTCGCGCTTCCGGCAGTACGTGCGCTTCTCGTTCGGCCCGTCGTGGGAGACGCTCGAGAAGGCGCTCGTCCGGATCGAAGCGATGGTCAAGACCGCGTGAGCGTGCGGCCGCGACGGCGGCGCGGCGAGGGGACGGCAGGAGGCATTTCTTGATAACGTCTCGCCCCATGAGTACCCGCAGCCTCCTCCCCTTCCCGCTCCTCGCCCTCGCCCTCACCGGCTGCCCCGAGTCCGACAAGAAGCCGAACCGTGCGGAGCCGGCGGCCACCGCCTCGGCGCCCGCCGCCTCGGGCTCGGCCGGGCCGAGCGCCTCCGCGGCTCCGATCGACGCGGGCCCCAAGGGCCCGACCGCGGTGTTCTCGATCAGGGGCTTCCAGACGCCGGAGTGCGTCCTCTACGATCCGGATGGCGATCGCTACCTCGTCTCCAACATCAACGGCAAGCCGACCGAGGCCGACAACAACGGCTTTTTGTCCGTCGTGTCGCCCGAAGGGAAGATCACGATCGAGAAGTGGATCGAGGGCGGCAAGAACAAGGTCACGCTGAACGCGCCGAAGGGCCTGGGAATCCTCGGCGGCGTCCTCTACGTCGCCGACCTCGACACCGTCCGCATGTTCGACGTGAAGACCGGCGCGCCGAAGGGCGACATCAAGCTCGCCGGCGCCACGTTCGCGAACGACGTCGCCATCGGCATGGACGGCAAGGTCTACGTCTCCGACTCCGGCCTGAAGCAGAACGCGAAGGGCGACTTCGAGCCGACGGGCACCGACGCGGTGTTCACGATCGACAAGGGCAAGGCCACGCCGCTCGCCAAGGACAAAGAGCTCGGCAAGCCGAACGGCCTCGTCCTCGGGCCGACGGGCCTGTTCGTCGTCACCTTCGGCACCGGCGAGCTGTATCGCCTCGACGACAAGGGCAAGAAGCATGACGCGATCAAGCTCCCGAAGGGCTCGCTCGACGGCGTCGTGCTCGTCGGCGACTCGCTGTTCATCTCGAGCTGGGACGCGTCGGCGGTCTACAAGGGCAAGCCGGCGGGGCCGTTCGAGGTCGTGATCGCCAACGTGAAGGCACCTGCCGACATCGGCTACGACACCAAGCGCGGGCGCGTCCTCGTGCCGCTCTTCATGGACAACGCGATCGAAGCGTACGAGGTCAAGTAGCGTCACGGCGCGGGCGCGAGCGTCACGACCACCTTGCCGCGCGCGTGCTTCGTGCCGACGCGGTCTTCGGCGGCCGCGAGCTCGCGCAGCGGAAAGACGCGATCGACGACCGGCCGCAGCCGGCCCCGCAGGACGAGACCGGCGAGGTGGTCGAGATCGCGGCGGCGCGAGCGCACCACGACGAGGCGCGCGCGCTGCGCGGAGGCGAGCGTGCGCAGCGTCGCGGCGAGGACGTGGCCGCGCAGCACCGTCGAGACGTAGACGCCGCGTGGCCCGAGCGCGCGGCGCGCGGCGGCGAACGAGCGGTTGCCGAAGACGTCGAAGATCGCGGCGTACGGGCCGGCTTGGAGCGCGTCGACCTCGGCGTAGTCGAGCGCGACGTCGGCGCCTAGGTCGCGGCAGAGCGCGAGATTCCCGGCGCTCGACGTCGTCGTGACGTGGGCGCCCATCTCGCGGGCGAGCTGCACCGCGAACGTGCCGACCCCGCCCGACGCGCCGTTGACGAGCACGCGGTCGCCCGGCGTCACGCGCCCGAGATCGCGGAGCGCCTGCAGCGCCGTCTGCGCAGCGAGCGGGATCGCGGCCGCCTCTTCGAAAGAGAGTCCCGGAGGTTTCGGCGCGCACTCCGAGAGGCGCACGGCGGCGAAGTCGGCGCACGCGCCGGCGCGGGAGGATTGGATCATCCCGTAGAGCGCGTCGCCCACGCGCGCGCGCGCGTCCGTGCCGCCGAGCAGGGCGACCTCGCCCGCCCAATCGAAGCCCACGCGCTTGGGGAAGCCGAGCCCCGCCGCGAAGAAGGGCAGCTTGCCCATGCGAATGAGCACGTCCTTCGGGTTGAGCGCGGCGGCGCGCACGCGCACGAGCGCTTCCCCGGGCCGCACGCGCGGCAACGGCACGTCGGTGATTCGCAGGACGTCGCTGCCGCCGAAGCGATCGAAGAGCGCCGCCTTCACGGCGCCGCCGGAGCGCGCTTCGCGTCGTGCGTGCGGTCGTGGTCCCAGAAGATCGCGACGACGCAGCCGTAACGGAGGGAGTCGAGCTCGATCCCGTTCACGCGTCGTCCTCGCCGTCGAGGAAGCGGGCGGCGCGCGGCCACAACGTCGACTCGAACCGCTCGCGGAAGAAGCCGAAGTGACCTATCGCGCGCGCGCCGACGCCCGCCGGGTGGAGCGTCTCGATGCGGACGCGCGCGCTCGAGTAGGCGGCGAGCATCGCCTCGACCGCGGCCTGCGGCGCGAGCGCGTCGTCGGCGATGGCGAGCGCGTGGATCGTCGCGCGCACGCGCTCGAAGCCGGCGCGGCGCGAGGCGTCGGCGCCAAGCAGGTAACCGCGCGTGCGGCCCCAGCGGGCCCATTCGCGGGCGACGCCGGCCGGCAGGTCCTCGCCCGTCCCAAGGCGGCCCGGCGCGTATCCGAAGAGCGCCGTCACGCCGGGCAGCACGACGTACCAGCTCGCCGCGAGGCGCATCCGCTGGAGCGCGCGCGGCCAGAGGCGGTAGTCGCCGCTCTGCACCCCGACGAAGTACGCGCGCGCGACGACGTCGGCGTTCGCGGCGAGGCCGAGGAGCTGCCCGCCGATGCTGTGGGCGACGTACCCGACGGGGCCGGCGGCGGCGTTGCTCGTCCACCCGAGCGCGCCGGCGAGATCGCGCTCGCCCCACGCCGTGGCCGTGGCGTCGAAGCCGCGGAGGCTGCGCGGCCGCGAGCCCGCGATCCCGCGGTAATCGAACGTCAGCACGTCGTGCCCGTGCGCGGCCAAGTAGGCGGCGAAGCGGCGGTAGTAGCGGCGAGGCACGCCGGTGGCGCCGCCGACGACGACCCAGCCGCGCGCGCCCGCCGCCGCGGGGAAGTGCGTCGCCGCGAGCGGGAAGCCGTCGGTCGCCGGGACGACGATGTCGACCGGCGCCTCCGCGGCGGCGGCGAGGGAGACGGCGGCGCTCACGTCGGGCTCGGCTGCGCGAGGGTC
>JAYVXL010000854.1:0-3274 GCA_043785185.1 Myxococcales bacterium | reverse complement strand
CGTTGCCGTCGATCGTGGCCGTCTCCATCCCGAACGCCTTGCCGCGATCGGCGACGCGCTTCTCGCCGTGCTGCTCGGCGGCCGGCGTGGAGATGCCGTACTGGTTGTTCGTGACGATGATGAGCACCGGCAGCGGGTTCGCCGGTCGGCTCGACCAGATGAGGCAGCTTGCGAACTCGCCCTCCGCCGTCCCGGCGTCACCGCCGGTGACGATCGTGATGCCGCGGCCGCCGGCGCGCTTGTTCGCGATCGCGGTTCCCGGCGCCATCGCGTACTGCACCTCGATGGGCGACGAGACGGGCACGACGTTCCATTTACGCACGGCGAAATGGTTGCAAAAATTCTTGCCGCCCGAGTACGGGTCGGAGGCGACGCTCTTCATCTGGCGGAGCGAGTCCACCGGGTCCGCCCCCATCGCGAGGAGCGTCGCGCTCTGGCGGTAGTGGAAGTGGCAGTAGTCGAACTCCGGCCCCTCGCCCTTGTGGATGAGCAGGCCCAGCGGGACGTTGAACGCCTCTTCGCCGGGGCCGCCGATCCAGAAGTAGCCGTCTCCCTGCTTCTGCATGCGAATCAGGCGCTCCTCGAGGAGGCGCGCCTTGAGCATGGTGTCGTGCATCTGCACGAGGAGATCGGGGGCCAAGCGGGCGGCGTGGGCGCCGTTTTCTTTTTGCGGAAGGCTCGAAGTCACGGGGTGTTTTTAGACGTGGGAGGCCCCCACCGCAAAGGTCAAAGCTACGGGCGCGGCGTATTTCCTGGGGTGTGCGTGCCCGGACGCAGCGCGTCACGCCGACGTCACCGCGCGGCGCGCCTACGAATCGCGGTAGAATGGGCCGACTGCCCGTTGGAAAGAAGAGGAGCCGTGACCGACAAGCGAAAGAGCGTGCCGCCGAAGCGCCCGTCCCGCGTGGGCATCAACGTCCCGGCGCCGCGGGCGCCGTCGGCGGTGGCGACCCCGAAGGCCGCGGCGACCGACGACGCTGCCCTGCGGGCGCGCGTGGCGCACGCCGAGGAGGAGCTCGGCCAGATGATCGCCCGCCTCACGCACGCCGAGGAGCGCGCGCGGGCGGCGGAGGAGAAGCTCCGCGCGTCCGCCGATCAGCGCCTCGCCGCGGCCCAGGCGGAGAACGAGGCGCTGAAGGACGCGCTGCGTGAGGCCGCGACGGTCCTGACGCGCGCGCTGCGGCCCGGTCCGAGGCCCGCGCCGCCGCCGCTGCCGCCGCCGCCGACGGTGGACATCAGCGAGATCGCCGAGATGGTCGAGTCGCTCAGGCCGCCGCCGCCGCACCGCTCGTGACGAGGCGCGGGCGGGCGGCGCTCTCTATCGCCCTGCTCGGCGGCGTCCCGTGCGGCTGCGCGGCGTCGACCAAGCCCGTCACCGATCCGGCCGCGATCGCGCGCGTCGCCGGCCAGCTCGGCGCGCGCACGCTTGGCGCCGGGTGCGCCTTCTCGCGCGACGAGCTCACGACGCGCACGCTCAAAGAGTGGCGCGAGCGCCCCGGCAGCCGCGCGCTCGACGCCGACTGGGCGTGCGTCGCGATCGAGGACGACCTCGCGCGCGACTCGATGGCCGACTGCGCGCCGCCGCCCAATGCCGTCATGACGCCGCGGATGCCGTTCGGGCGCCGCATTGGCGGCGAGCTCTTCTACGTCGGCGTCGACCCGCGCGAGTACGCCTACGATCTCGTGCCCGACCCCGCCGGCGTCGGCGTCGAGGTCCGCGTGCAGCTGACCGGCACGCTCGCCGAAGACCCCGCGCGCGTCGCCGCCGTCCAGGCGAAGATGGATCGCGCCGCCGAGCTATGGACGGCGCACAGCCCTGGCGGGGCCGTGCGCTTTCGCTTTCGCGCCGAGACGAGCGACGTGACGTGGCCCCACTTTCAGGTCGCCCTCTACGCCGGCGAGGGACGCACGCCGTTCGACGTCTCGTGGTCCGAAGCGTGGCCGTGGCACCTCCTCGCCCACGAAATCGGCCACATGATGGGGCTCGACGACGAGTACGGGCAGCTCAAAAAAACGTGGGGCCACGCGATCGGCCAGGACGGGGTGTGGGACCACGACCTCGCCGACAAGGTCCGCTGGTTCGGGTGCAACCCGGCGAGCCTCATGTGCGACAGCCGTGGCGAGCAGAGCGTGCCGCTGCCCTACCACTACTACGCGCTCCTCCGCCGCCGCGCGTGCCGCGTCACGCCGCCGAGCCGCGAGATTGTCGCTCCGTAGACGATCTCAGCCGAGCGAGTGGATGGAGACGCCGGCGATGAGGGCGGCGAGGACGAAGCCGGCGAGGACCTCACGCGGCTTGTGCCGCTCGTCCCGCACGCGCGCCCACACGAGCATGAGCGCGACGAGCGCGAAGACGAGCGCGCCGCGCGGCGCGTCGGGCAGGAGCGCGAACGCCGCCCCGGCCGCCACGCCGACGTGGCCGCTCAGCTTGAGTCCGAGGCGGGTGATGAACGTCGCCGCCAGCGCGCCGACCGTCGCGCCGGTGGCGGCGGACACGACGATGCGCGGCGCGTCGAGGAGCACCGTCCCGCCGAGGAGGCCGAGCGCGCACACCGCCGCGAACGCCAGCAGCGGGAGCCGCTCGCGGCGAATCGACACGTCCGCGTCGGAGAAGCGCGCGCGGCGCAGCCCCCACGCCCACAGGGCGATCGCCGGCACCTCGAAGACGGCGACGAACGCCGTCCACTCGAGCGCCGTCGCCCACGAGCCGGTGCGGCTCCAGCAGAGCGCGAAGAGGCCGAGCGGAGCGACGAGCGCCGGGTGGAACAGCCACCCGAGCGCGCGCGCGACGCGACGCGCTCCCGCCGGGTCGACGAGCGCCCACCCGACGGCGCCGAGCGCGCCCGCCACGCTGTCGAGCGACAGCTCGAAGATCTGCTCGGCGCCGGGCCGCGCGCCGCGCACGAGGATCTGGAGGAGCTGCCGCAGCAAGACGACGGAGATGAAGAAGAGGAGCGCGAGCGCGGCCCGCGGCCGCGTCGCCCCGCGGACGATCCACGCCGAGAGCACCGCCGCCAGCATGCCGAAGAGCGCGGCGTGGAGCGCGAGGTGCGCGATCTCGGTGAGCGCGCCGAGCTGCAGCACGCGCGCGAGCGGCGACCGCGCGCAGATGGCGCCGTGCGGCAGCGCCGTCCCCAAGCCGAGGAGCGCGATCATCCCGAGACGTCCACGCATCGGCCTCCTAGGATGCCTCCTCGCCGCCGCGCGCGCCAGCGGGCATTTCCACCGCGGCGCTTCACCCCGCCGCGCGTCAGACCGAGAGGGTCGCGACGAC
>JAYVXL010000853.1:0-3275 GCA_043785185.1 Myxococcales bacterium | reverse complement strand
GTCACCGTCGTGCGGGCAGGCGACGCCGACGCGCGCCTTCGGCTCGACGCGGCTCTCAGCCTTCACGCTGGCGGGCCGTTCCGGCCCCTCGTCGCGTTCGCGACGAGCCTCCCCACGCTTGCCTTCGGCACTCGCGCTTCGCGCGAGATGGGCGAGACCGAAGCGTCGGCCTCGACCGGGTGCGTTCACGCTGCTCTCCGCAGTGAGTCGCTGCGGGAGCGCGAGCATCAGCGCGACCGCGCGCACCTTGCGTAGATCCGCGTGCACCGTCTCCGCCACCGGGGCACGCTGCGTGTAGGTCTCCTTGGCCGCGCGCCCCCGCTACTTCTGAGGCGCCCTCACGGCGCGCAGCGAACGCGCCGAGGGTTCTTTTACGGTAAGGTCATGGCGATGTACGCGGTCGCGATCCTCGAGCTCGCCGGCGGCGTCGACGCGCAGGTCGCGCAGGTCGCGCAGGTGCTCGCCCGGGCGCCATACGACGTGCGCCTGGAGCTCGCCGCGGGGATGCCGGCGCTCGTCCTGACGACGCCCGAGATGCCGCGCGCCTCCGGCGTCGCCGCCGCGCTGCGGGCGCAGGGGCACGCCGTGCTCGCGTTCGACACGCGCAAGGTCGTCTCGAGCGACGACATGACGTCGATGAAGCGCTTCCGCCTCGCAGAGGACGGCCTCGGCGTGGACGACAAACCGGCCGAGAAGCTCCCGTACGACGAGGTCCTGGCCATCGTCCGCGCGACGCACCGCACCGACTCGGTGTCGCTCGAGGAGGTGAAGTCCTCGAAGATCTCCGCGGGGCGCGCGCTCGCGACGGGCGGCATGATGCTCACGAAATCGGTGACGACGAGCGTGCGCACCGTCGCGCACGAGCGCTGCGGCGTCGTCTATTTGTTCCGCCGCTCCGGCGCCGCGCCGTGGATCTTGCGCGAGACGGGGACCAACTACGCCGGGCTCGGCGCCGCGCTCGGACACTCGCAGGCCCAGAACTTCACGACGACCGTGCAGCTCCTCCGCGAGCGCATGCCGATGGCGCCCTACGACGACCGGCTCCTGCAGATGAAGCGCATCAAGCAGGGCGAGGCGTTCGCGCGCCCCGGCGCGACGGCGCAGTCGTCGACGGTGCCGTGGATCGATCTCCTCGCCCACGTCGTCGCCTTCGCGGTCTCCCAGCGCGGCGTCGGCCCCTACCGCACCTAACGCGCGCGACGCTCGGCGAGTTAGGTAGGGACACGGGACGGAGCGATCACCATGATCGCGCCGTCCCGTATCCGGCGAGCGAAGCGACCCAGCACCGCTCGCTGAAACGGAGTCTACCCGCCGCGCCGCGCGTGGGAACGTACCGCCCGCGCAACAGCCATGTCCGGCGTGGAAAGCGATGCCGTGGCGGCGCAAAGTTCCCGCCCCACGCGCCGGCCGAGCGCATTGACGCGCCGCGCGCGCGTCATTTTTGGCGGAGGAGCGTCGCCCGGGTGAGGCCGTCATCGCCGAAGCGCGCGGAGACGTCGTTCACGAGCTCCTCGAGCCTCCGTCGCTTGCTGACGGCCGGGTCGGCGAAGAGCGTCGGCCCCGGCGCCTTGTCCGAGAGCTCGGAGAGCGACACGCCAACGAGACGCACGCGCTCCCCGTCGAGCGGGAAGCGATCGAGCGTGCCGCGCGCCGCTTCGTAGATCGACTGCGTGTCACTCACCGCTTCGGGCAGGCGGATGCGGCGCGTGAGCAGCGTGAAGTCCGCGTATTTCAGCTTCGTCGTGACGACGCGCCCCCAGTAGCCCTCGCGCACCATGCGCTGCGCGACGGTGGACGCATGATCGAGCAGCGCGTTCTCGATCGCGGCGCGCGCGGTCAAGTCCTCCTCGTACGTCTGCTCGGAGCCGATCGACTTCGGGGCGACGTCCGGGACGACGTCGCGATCGTCCTCGCCGCGCGCGAAGAGGTGCACCTCGCGGCCCCAGCTGCCGAGGAGTCCCTCGAGCCGCCGCTCCTCTGCGCGCGCCAGATCGCCGATCGTGCGGAGGCCCACCTCGCGCAGGCGCGGCGCCGTCTTCTTGCCGACCCCCCACATGCGCTCGATCGGGAGCGGCTCCAAGAACCTGGCCTCCTCGCCGTACGGCACGACGACGAGCGCGTCGGGCTTCTTCAGGTCACTGGCGATCTTGGCGACGAACTTCGACGACGCGACGCCCGCCGACGCCACGAGGCCGAGCTCACGCTTCACGGCGTCCTTGATTTTACGGGCGATCGTGGCGCCGTCGCCGAAGAGCGACTGGCTGCGGGTCACGTCGAGGAACGCCTCGTCGAGGCTCAGCCCCTCGACGAGCGGGGTGAAGCGGCCGAAGATCTCGAAGACGCTGCCGCTCACCTCGGCGTAGCGCGCCATGCGCGGCGCGACCACGACCGCGTGGGGGCAACGGCGGAGCGCCTCGCCCATCGGCATCGCGCTCTTCACGCCGAACGGCCGCACCTCGTACGACGCCGCGCACACGACGCCGCGCCGCGACGGGCCGCCGACGATGACCGGCTTGCCGCGCAGGCTTGGGTCGTCGTTCTGCTCGACGGACGCGTAGAAGGCGTCCATGTCGATGTGGAGGATCTGCCGCACGACGCGGACAATGTACCCTGCGCGCGGGACGGGCGACGCGGACGTTTGCGCGAAAGCGGATAGGCTCGTCGGTCGATGAGGCGCGCGACGCGACGGCGAGTGGGGCTGCTCTTGGTCGTGGCGGTCGCCGCGCTGCTCTTTCGGCCGCTCGACGGGCACCTGCGCGCCGCGTCGCTCCTCACCCGCTTTCAGGCGGCCGACCCGGCCCGCGCGAACGGCTGGCTCGCGGGGTACGGCACCCGTCCGGTGACCGAGCGCAGCGCGCCCTTCGTCGGCGCCGCGGGGCAGGTCAAGGCGAAGCTCTACGTCCCGTCGGGCCTGCCGACCGCGCCGGGCATCGTGCTCGTGCACGGCGTGCACCACACCGGCATCGACGAGCCGCGCCTCGTCCGCTTCGCGCGCACGATCGCCGCGACCGGCATCGTCGTCATGACGCCGGAGATCGCCGAGCTCCGCGACTACCACATCGATCCGCGATCGGTCGGCACCATCGGCGCGGCGGCGCACGCGCTGCGGGCCGAGGTGCACCGCGCCACCGTCGGCGTGATGGGGCTCTCGTTCGGCGGCGGTCTCTCGCTCCTCGCGGCGTCGGACCCGCGCACGGGCGCGGACATCGGCTTCGTCGTCGCCGTCGGCGCGCACGACGACATGGCGCGCGTGTCGCGCTTCTTCGCGACGAGCG
>JAYVXL010000852.1:0-3281 GCA_043785185.1 Myxococcales bacterium | reverse complement strand
ACGACGAGCACACGCTCAACGCGCTCGCGATCAAGTCGAGCGGCCGCCTCTTTCACGTGAGCGAGCCCGGCGAGATGACGGCGTTCCTCAAGAAGGAGGTGGAGCTGCTCACGTCCACGGTCGCCTCCGACGCCTTCGTCGAGGTGATGCCGGCGCCCGGCGTGCGGCTCGTCAGCACCGATGGCGTGCGCACCGACTGGCAGTCGTCGGGCGCGCTGCGTATCCCGCTCGGCGCGCTCTACTCGGGCCAGCACCGCGAGGCGCTCGTGAAGGTGCGCGTCGACCCGGCGCGATTCGAAGGCAACGCGCAGAAGCCTCTCGCGAGCGTGCGCCTCGTGTTCCACGACCCGAACGACGGCGACCTCGAGCGCATCCAGGAGACGGTCGCGCGCGTATCGACGACGAGCGACGGCGCGGCGGTCGCGAGCCGCGCGAACGCACGCACCCAGGCGATCGTCGCCGTGCAGGACGCCGCGAAGCTGAAGATGGCGGCGGCGCAGGCGATGAACCAGGGGCAGTTCGTCGACGCCGACAAGGAGCTGGCCGCGGCCGAGCAGAAGGTCGTCGCGCAAGCGGCGGTGACGAAGGACCAATCGCAGAAGAAGCGCCTCGACCAGGCGGCCGCGAGCATCCAGGCGACGCGGCGCGCGGCGGGCGCGGCGGCGGCGGCGCCGAAGGCCGTTCAGCGCGACGAGGCGCTGAAGGCGAACAAATCGGGCATGAGCGACATGGGGTACTGACCGAGTCGTGCCCGCGCGCGAGGCTATCCGCGTCCGCCGTCCACGGGTGGCAGCGTCTCGCCGGGCTTCAGCGAGCAGGTCGTGACGCGCCGCTGCGAGCCGCTCGCGCACGTCGACATCTCGGCGGTGCACGACGCGACGGGCTTCGAGACGGAGTCGCACGGCGCGGTGCCGCACGAGCACCAGCCCTCGAACACGCAGCAATGCGCGCCGGTGCAGGCCCTGTTCGGGCCGCTCACGTTCGTGCCGCAGGTGCAGCCGTCGGCGGTGTCCTTGCAGCGGTACGCGCGGCACCCGCACGTCAGGCCCTTGTTCGGCCAGCCGTAGTCGGCGCAGCAGACGCCGTCGCCGATCGACGCGGAGGAGCACGTCACGTTGCTCGGCGCGTTGTCGCCGAAGCAGTCGCACTGGGAGCTGATGAAGCTCGCGCAGCCGGTCGCGTAGTCGCCTCCGCCCGTGCCCGGGACCGTGCCGCCCTCTACGAAAGCGCCCTCGTTGGGGAGGTGCAGGTCCGGCGGATCGACGAAGAGGATGCACCCGCCGAGCGCGCCGACCATCGCCGTCGCGTAGACGGCGCTCCACACCTGCGCGCGGGCTTTCGGCTTCACGTCGCGGTTGTCGCGCACGCCGGGCGCGCGCGCAAGCCGCGCGTCATGCGCGCGAGGCCGTTAGCGGCGCGAGAGGCGCGTCTCGAGCTCGTCGAGATCGAGCTCCACAGCGTTCGGATCCCAGCCGTCGTGGGCCACGACCGGCTCGCGTGCGGTCGGAACGTCGGCTTCGCGAACGGTGGCCGGGATCGCATCCTCGGCGATGGGGCGCGCGGCGCGACCCACCAAGCTGTCGTAGTTGGGGATCTCGAACGGCATGGGCTGGCGCATACAACTTCTAGGCCTACATGTAGCACCGTATTTCATGAATTATTTCAACGTCATGGCATGGGCCTCGACGGCGCGTGGCGGGATCGAGACGGCCCGCGCCGGTCCGCCCGCGATCCAGCGCGACACGAACGACGTGGGCCAAACGGGAGTGAAAAGAGCGTCTCCGCCTGACCGCGACGCCCGCGCGTTAAGCGTATGCTCGGAGGGAGAGGAGCGGGCGACAGCTGCGACAGCCCCATACGTTGCCCGATCCCAAGACCATCTCGATCGCCGGCGACCTCCTCGCGCGACACTCGGAGTCGCCTGAGCCGTCGCTGGCGCTCGTGATCGCCTGGTGCGCGACCGAGGCGCAGCGCGTCGGCGAGGTGGCGTTCTTCCCCGACGGCGCGCCCTTGCGCACGCTCGGCCGCGGCGAGGGGGAGGATGACGCGCCGCGCGTGCGCTTCTATCGACAGCGGCCGGGCCGACTCTCGCCCACCGAACCGCTGACGAGCGCGTCGCTCTCGCGCCGTCAGCTCACGGCGCAGGCGCGCGGTGGAGAGCTCGCGATCGCATGCGCCGGCCGCGGGCCGCTCCTCGTCAACGGCGTCGAGGCGACCGAGGCGTCCCTCGCGCCGGGCGACACCCTCCTCGTTCGGGGGCAGCTCCTCTTGTTCTGCACGCGCCGCGCGGCATCGATGCCGAAGACGGCGCAGCTCGCGGAGGCGGCGTTCGGCGCGTTCGGCGCGGCCGACGCGCTCGGGATCCTCGGGGAGTCGCCGCCCATCTGGGCGGCGCGCGAGCAGATCGCGTTCGCGGCGGGCGCGGACAAGCACGTGCTCGTGCGCGGCGAGAGCGGGAGCGGCAAGGAGCTCGTCGCCCGGGCGCTGCACGCGCTCTCCGCGCGCGCGAAGGGGCCGTACGTCTCGCGCAACGCCGCGACGCTGCCGCCGGCGCTCATCGACGCCGAGCTCTTCGGCAACGCCAAAAACTACCCGAACCCTGGCATGGCCGAGCGGCGCGGCCTCTTCGGCGAGGCCGACAGCGGGACGCTGTTCCTCGACGAGATCGCGGAGCTCTCGGTCGAGCAGCAGAGCCACCTCTTGCGCGCGCTCGACGCCGGGGGCGAGTACCAGCGCCTCGGCGACGCCACGATCCGCCGCGCCGACGTCCGGCTCATCGGCGCGACGAACCGAGAGGCCGGCGCGCTGCGCGCGGACCTCGCGGCGCGCTTTCCCCTCGTCATCCACCTCCCGCCTCTGGGCGCGCGGCGCGAGGACATCCCGCTGCTCGTCCGCCACCTCATCCTCCGCGCGGCAAGGGAGAGCCCCCGCATCGCGGCGCGCTTCGTGGTGGAGGGGGAGCCGCGCGTCGATCCCGCGCTCGTCACGGAGCTCCTCGGGCGAACTTACGCGACGAACGTGCGTGAGCTCGAGGCGGTGCTGTGGCGCGCGATGGCCGGCAGCCCCGGCGACACCGTGGTGCTCCCGGACGACCTCCGCGGGAAGGACCGAGGCGCGCTTGGAGGTGAGATGAACGGCGAGCGGATTCGAGCGGCGCTCGCGGCTGCGGGCGGCAGCGTGGAGCGGGCGGCGCGGGCGCTCGGCCTGCCGAGTCGCTACGCGCTCTATCGCCTCATGAAGAAGCACGCGATCGAGCCCGTGGATCCGCCGACACCGGGAGA
>JAYVXL010000851.1:0-3281 GCA_043785185.1 Myxococcales bacterium | reverse complement strand
TCGCCCGAACCGGCGCCATCGACGAGGCGCGCGCGTTTGCGACGCGGCTCTCGTCGCAGGCCATCGCGAGCCTCGTCACGCTCCCCAAGTGCATCGCGCGCGACGCGCTCGAGCACACGGCGATCGAGCTCGTCGGGAGGGCTACATGAACGCCTCCGACCCCCGCCAAGGCAGCGGCGAGATGTTCGACGCGATCGCCGACAAGTACGATTTCGTCAACCGCGTCATCTCGCTCGGCATCGACCAGAGCTGGCGGCGCAAGGCCGTTCGCGCGATGAACCTCGAAGGCGCCTCGCACGTCATCGATCTGGCGACCGGCACCGGCGATCTGGCCATCCAGATCGCCCAGACGCACCCGCAGCTGCACGTCCTCGGCCTCGACCCGTCGAGGAAGATGCTCAGCGTCGGCGAGCGCAAAGTGAAAGCCAAGGGGCTGGAAGGCCGCGTGACGCTGAAATTCGGCGACGCGCAGGCCATCGAGGCGGAGGACGCCAGCGTCGACGCGACGAGCATCTCGTTCGGCATTCGCAACGTCCCCGACCGGGGCCGCGCGCTCCGCGAGATGGCGCGCGTCGTGCGACCCGGCGGCCGCATCGTCATCCTCGAGCTCGCGGAGCCCACGACCCCGGTGCTCGGCCCGCTCGCGCGCTGGCACATCCACACGCTCGTGCCGGCCATCGGCGCCGCGCTCTCCGGCGCGCGCGAGTACAGGTACCTCGAGAAGTCGATCGCCGCGTTCCCCCCGCGCGAAGAGTTCTCGCAGCTCATGGCGGCGTCGGGTCTCGAGGTGATCGCCGCCGAGGCGCTCACGTTCGGCGTCGCGACCCTGTACGTGGCCACGCCGACGGGGAGCGCCGCGGAGGAGCCTCATGCTCGCGGCTGACGCCATCTGCGTCCTCACGCGCCCCGCGCCGCGCGTTCGCGTCGAGTCGTTCCTCGGCTTGCCGCTCGACGGCGAGCGTATGCTGTGGGACGCCGGCGACGGCTGGGCGTTCGCCGGCCGCGGCGCCGCGGCGCGCGTCGAGTCGTGGGGCGACCGGCGCTTTCCGACGGCGCGCGAGGCCGCCGAGCGCGTCTTCGCGTCCATCCTCGACCTCGAGCGCGGCGGCGCGCCCAGCCTCCGGATGTTCGGCGGCCTCGCGTTCCAGCCGCAAGGCCAGACGGCGGGCGCCGCGCAAGCGCCATGGGCGGGCTTCGCCGACGCGAGCTTCGTCCTCCCGCGCTGGACGTACTGCCTGTCGAAGGACGCCGCGTTCGTTCGCGTCGCCGTCCCCGCCGGCGAGCTTCGCGGCGTGGAGGACCGCCTGGCGAGCGTCCTCCACGCGCTCGAGGCGGCGCCGGATCACGTGACCGCCCCCACGCCGAACGGCGCGAGCATCCTCGAGATGGATCGCACGGTGTGGGACGAGCTCGTGCTCGGGGCGCTCCGATCCATCCGTAGCCACGAGCTCGAGAAGGTCGTCACGGCGCGGAGGAGCGCCGTCGCGCTGCGCGCGCCGATCGATCTGCCCGCCGCGCTCGCGTGCATGCGCCGGCTCGAGCCGACGTGCACACGCTTCGCCGTCGAGCGCGAGGGCGGCGTCTTCCTCGGCGCGACGCCCGAGCGCCTCGCGCTCCTCCACGGACTGCGCGTAGAGGTCGACGCGCTCGCCGGCTCGATCCCGCGCCGCGACGCGGGTGAAGAGGCGACGCTCCTGGCGAGCGACAAGGACCAGCGCGAGCACGCGCCGGTCGTGGACGGCATCCGCTCCGCGCTCGCGCCGTTCTGCGACCGCGTCGACGCGCCGGCGACGCCGGGCATTCGAACGCTCCGCGCCGTCCACCACCTCTGGACTCCCATCTCCGCGACGCTCCGCGCGCCGATGCACGTGCTCGATCTCGTCGCCGCGCTTCACCCGACGCCGGCGGTGTGCGGGCTGCCGCGCGAGACCGCGCGCGGCTGGATCGCCGCGCACGAGCCGGTGCCGCGCGGCTGGTACGCGTCGCCCGTCGGCTGGTTCGACGCGTCGGGTGAGGGCCAATTCTCGGTGGCGATCCGCTCCGCCCTCGTGGCCGGCACGCGCGCGTGGCTCTTCGCCGGCTGCGGCATCGTCGAGGGCTCCGACCCGGCGCTCGAGTACGAGGAGACCGGCGTGAAGCAGACGACGATGCTGGCGACGCTCGGGGTCTCTCCATGAATGCGGCGACGGCGGGCCCTTCGCCAGGCTCGCTGCGGGCGTGGCTCCTCGCGGTGAGGCCGGCGACGCTGACGGTGGGACTCAGCCCGGTGCTCGTCGGGGCGGCGGTCGCGTTCGCCTCGCCGGCCGCGCGCGCCCGCCTCGGCGCGCTCGCCGCGGCCCTCTTCGGCGCGCTGTGCCTGCAAGTCGGCTCGAACTTGGCGAATGACGTCTTCGACCACGAGAAGGGCGCCGACGGGCCTGATCGCAAAGGCCCGCTTCGCGTGACGCAGGCCGGCCTGATTACGCCGCGCGCGATGCGCGCCGGCATGGGCGTCGCGTTCGCGCTCGCGATGCTCGCCGGCGTCTACCTCACCGCCGTCGCCGGCTGGCCCATCGTCGTCATCGGGCTCGCGTCGATCGTGAGCGCCGTCGCGTACACCGGCGGCCCGTACCCGCTCGGCTATCACGGCCTCGGCGACGTGTTCGTGTTCCTGTTTTTCGGCCTCGTCGCGGTGTGCGGCACCGTCTTCGTGGCGACGGGCGCGGCGCCGCTCGTCGCGTGGCTGGCGGCGATACCGGTCGGGAGCCTCGCCACGTGCGTCCTGGTCGTGAACAACGTGCGCGATCGCGAGACCGACGTGCGCGCGGGCAAGCGCACGCTGCCCGTGCGCTTCGGGCGCGCGTTCGGCGTGGCGCAATACGCCGTCCTCGCCGCCGCGGCGTACGCGGTGCCGGCGGCGCTCTTCGCGGCCGGCCTGCGGGGCCCGTTCGTGCTCCTCCCGCTGCTCACGGCCCCGATCGCCGTCCGTCTCGCGCGCACGGTGGCCCGCGCGACGGACGGCCCAACGCTGAACCGGGCGCTCGGCGCGACCGCGCGCCTCCTCCTCTTCCACAGCCTCCTCTTCGCGGTCGGCCTCGCGCTCGGATGAAGGACGCGGGCTACGCCACGGGCCTCGCGCCGGCTTCAGGGTATTGCGCGACGATGCCCTTCGGCGTCCTCTCCGCCGCGCGCGACGCGGGCGAGCGTCCGGCGCTCGTGCTCCCGAGCGGAGAGCGGCTCTCGTACGCGGAGCTCGCCGCGCGCGTCTCGCGGGTCGCCGAGGTGCTGCGGCAGAGCGGCGT
>JAYVXL010000850.1:0-3286 GCA_043785185.1 Myxococcales bacterium | reverse complement strand
TGTGCGTGTTCGCGTAGCGCGGCAGCACCTCGTCGCGGATGAAGTCCTCGAGGAAGCTTAGCGATCGCCCCGACGCCGTGTAGTCGGCGTACGTGATGCGCCGGGGGCCGAACGGGCCGAGGAACACCTCGTCGTCGCCGATGATGGCCGCGCGGATCGTGTCGATGAGGGGGTCGGTCACGGGCTCTTGTCCCCGAGCGTCCCCACGAGGCGGCCGGTGGCCTTGTCGAAGACATCGAGCCCGCTGCCGTGGAAGAGGTAGACGCGCGACGCGCCGGCCGTCACCGAGCCCTGCGAGGCGTTGCCGTCGGGCACCGGCACCTCCCAGACGCGGTCGCCGGCCTTGCCGTCGATCGCGGCGAAGCGCCAGCCGCCCGCCTGCAGACGGTAGGACGTGTAGAGGCGCCCCTCGACGAGCTCGGCGATCCGCCCGGCCGCGGCGACCACGCTCGTCGGATCCTCCGACTCGGCGATGGCGTGCTGCCAGCGGACCTTCTTCGACTTGGGATCGAAGCCGAGCGCCATCGGCACCGGCGTGCCCGGCGATTTTGCGCCGAGCGCGATCGCGACCTCGCCGTCGCTCATCACCTTGGACGGCGCGAAGCCGGCGCTCGCGGGCGCCTCGAGCTTCGGCCCCTTCGGCGCCCAGCAGCCTTGTGGCGGCGCCTCGAGCGCCTTCGTCTCCAAGCTCGCGACGTCGAGCGCGACGTTCCTGCCGCCGTCGACGCGCGCCCAGACCTTCGACTTCTCCGGGCCGTAGATGCAGAGCTCGGTCACGCGATCGGCGGTGTGCATCGTGCCCGCCTCGTCGCCGTTCTCGGTGACGTAGACGTGCACGGCGTTCGACTCGGCCGCGAGGACGCGCCCTGGGGCGAGCGCGACGATCGGCGCCTTCTCGCCGCGGTCGACGATCGCGATCGGGCCCGCGCGCCAGAGCCGCGACAGCGTCGCGCCGTCGAACGCGCCGACGTAGTAGCTCAGCTTCCCGTCGTCGCCGACGGTCGAGTAGGTGCCGACGATGTCCTCGGTCGCGTCGCCGGCGACCTGGGTGACGAGCGGCGCGTCGTGCCAGTGCATCGCGCGCTCGGCGACGGCGGGGACCGCCGGTGGAGGGCTCGCGGTCGCGGCGGGAGGCGTCGCGCTCGGCGCCGCGGCGTCGCCCCCGTTCGCCGGAGGCCGCGCGACGTCGAGCGCCGGCCGCTGCAGCTGCACGGCGAGATTCGCGCCGAGCGCGCCAAGGTTGAGCACGAGCGCAGCGAGGATCGCCGCGAGCAGGACCGTCGTTGTGTTCGAGCGCACCGTCGGTGAAGCGTACCAGCCCGCGGGCGCGCGCGGGAGACGACCGCGGCAGACGGGAGCGGCGCGTCGCGCGTTCCTTCGATATGCTGCGAGCGGAATGCCGTCCTGGTCCCCCGACTCCTGGAAATCCAAGCCGACCGCGCAGGGCGTCACGTACGACGACCCGGCCGAGCTCGCGCGCGTGACCGAGAAGCTGCGCGAGCTGCCGCCGCTCGTGACGTCGTGGGAGATCGAGAAGCTGAAATCGCTCGTCGCCGACGCGCAGGACGGCAAGCGCTTCCTCCTGCAAGGCGGCGACTGCGCCGAGACGCTCGCCGATTGCCGCTCGCCGGTCATCGCGAACAAGCTGAAGATCCTGCTCCAGATGTCGCTCGTGCTCATTCACGGCGGGCACAAGCCGGTCATTCGCGTGGGGCGCCTCGCCGGCCAGTACGCCAAGCCGCGCTCGCGGCCGACCGAGACGAAGGACGGCGTCACGCTCCCCAGCTACTTCGGCGACCTCGTCAACCGGCCGGAGTTTTCGCCCGCCGCGCGCCGCGCCGACGCGCAGCTGCTCCTC
Organism: Myxococcales bacterium; assembly: GCA_043785185.1. Classification (GTDB taxonomy): domain Bacteria; phylum Myxococcota_A; class Polyangia; order Polyangiales; family Polyangiaceae; genus JANYHK01. Next base: position 1,428 of record JAYVXL010000850.1, on the reverse strand, counting down.
CGCGGCTACGAGCACGCGGCGATGACGCTCAATTTCATCCGCTCGCTCTCCGCCGGCGGCTTCGCGGATCTGCACCACCCGGAGTACTGGGATCTCTCGTTCTTCCAGCGCGCCGAGCTGCCGGACGCGCTCCGTGCAGACTACAAGAAGATGAGCTCGCAGATCGCCGAGGCGCTGCGCTTCATGGAGGCGCTCGGCGACAGCAGCGTCGAGTCGATGTCGCGCGTCGACTTCTACACGAGCCACGAGGGGCTGAGCCTCGAGTACGAGTCGGCGCAGACGCGCGCCGTGCCGCGGCGCGAGGGGTTCTTCGACCTGACGACGCACCTGCCGTGGATCGGCGAGCGCACGCGCGCGCTCGGCGGCGCGCACGTCGAGTTCTTCCGCGGCCTGCGCAACACCGTCGGCGTCAAGGTCGGGCCGACGGCCGACCCCGACGAGATCGTGGAACTCCTCCGCGCGCTCGACCCACGCAACGAACCGGGCAAGATGGTGCTCATCACGCGCATGGGCGCGGGCGCCGTCGAGACGCGGCTTCCGCGACTCCTCGAGGCGGTGACGCGCGCCGGGCGGCGCGTGCTCTGGGTCAGCGACCCGATGCACGGCAACATGATCCAGACCGCGTCGGGGCTGAAGACGCGCGACTTCGATCAGATCCTCCGCGAGGTGGAGCTCACGTTCGACGTGCACGCCGGCGTCGGCACGCGCCTCGGCGGCGTCCACTTCGAGCTCACGGGGGACGACGTCACCGAGTGCATTGGCGGCGGGATCACCGAAGCGGACCTCGATCGCAGCTACCTCACCGCGTGCGATCCGCGGCTGAATTACCGGCAGGCGCTGGAGATGGCGTTCCGCGTCGCGCGCAAGATGAGCGACGAGCGCGGCGCCGAGTAGGCCGTCCGCCGCCGACGTCAGCCGCCTTGCGCGGCGCGATCGCGGCGCGCCACGCGAGCACGACGGGCGGCGGGCCGGCCTCTTCGAGATCCGGATCGAACGGCGGCAGCCCACGCAGCGCGTCGGACGGGACGAGCTGGGCACCCGCGGGCGCCAACGCGGCCGCGACGTGGAGCAGCGCCTGATTGCCGGACTTCGCCTGGAGGCTGCCGCAGATTGCGAGGATCCGCACGCGCGAAGCTTATCGCGTCGTGCGCCGCGGGTCAGGCGGCGCGCGCGGCGACACGGACGCTACGCCGCGGCCTGGCGGCGCGCGCCTTCGAGCATGTCGAGGCACTCCGCGAGGGAATCGCACACGTTGAGCCGGCGGCGCAGCTCCGCGGCGCCGTGCAGCCCCTTCAGGTACCCCGAGAGGTGGCGCCGCGTGACGCGCACGCCGTACGGCTCGCCGCGCGCCTCGACGTTCGCCGCGAGGTGCTCCTTGCACAGGTCGATGCGCTCGTCGGTCGTCGGCGCGGGCACGTCCTCGCCGCG
>JAYVXL010000849.1:0-3288 GCA_043785185.1 Myxococcales bacterium | reverse complement strand
CACCGCCGGCCTGCGCGCGGTCGCCGCGGCGCCGATGGATCTGCGCCTGCGCATGCTCGCGGCTTCGTACTCGCAGTACCAGCGCTCGGCGCAGCGCTGGTGGAGCGGCGTCGAGCCGACGTACGTGCGCAAGGCGCCGCCGCGCCGGCCGGCGGTGTACTTCGTCTCGTCGAACACGCACGCCGTCGCGAACCTGCTCGGTGGCTACGCGCGCGCGCGCAAAGACGAGATCATGGCCTACGCGCAGGCGAAGAACCCCGAAGGCCTCGCGGAGACGGTGGCGCACGCCCTCGCGACCCAGGACGGCCCCGAGCTGTCGAGCCTCCTCTACTACCTCCTGCGCGGCTACATCCACGAGGGCCCGCCCGCGCGCATGCGCGAGGTGCGCGAGCTCGAGGCCGAGGGCGGCCTCGTGCACCTCTCGGAGCCGGGCCACATCGACGTCGACGCGCAGCTCGTCGACGTCTCGAAGCTCAAGAAGGAGCAGCTCGACCCGCGCCTCCACGTGCCGGGCCTCGAGAAGCTCGCGCACAGCGACGCTGTCATCCTCAACATCGACTACCCGCTCGGCATGTCGGCGTACCACCTGCTCTCGCGCATCGGCCAGGGTACCGGCGAAGTTCGCGGCGTCTACGTCATGGGCAAGGCGGCGACCTTGAACGGCCGCGTCGGCGACGTCTCGCTCTCCGGCGCCGTCTACGACGAGCACTCGCGCAACACGTTCCTCTTCAAGAACGTATTCAACGCCGATCACGTACGCCCGTACCTGCGGTTCGGCTCGGTGTTCGACAACCAGTCGGCGCTCACCGTTCGGAGCGCCTTCCTGCAGAACAAATCGTACATGGGCACGTTCTACCGCGACGGCTACACGGTGCTCGAGATGGAGGCGGGGCCGTTTCTATCGGCGATCTACGAGCTCGTCACCCCGACGCGTGTACCGACGAACGAGATCGTCCAGCTGGCCGACAAGACGCCGTTCGACCTCGGCATCCTCCACTACGCGAGCGACACGCCGTACTCGCGGCGCCAGTCGCTCCTGTCGAAGAGCCTGTCGTTCTTCGGCGTCGACGCGACGTACGCGTGCGCGATCGCGATCGTCCGGCGCATCCTCTCGCGCGAGGTCGAGCGCGCGGGCTGACGCCGTGGCCGAAACGTGGGACCGTAGGAGGATGACGCGGCGTCGAGATCGCGACCTCTCTTTCGAGCCCCCGCGTGGGTGGGAGGATGAAGGCGTCGTCGCCTTTCGCGCGCGTGCGCCGGCGCCGCTGCGACCCCCGACGCTGACCCTCGCGTGGGAGCCGCTGCGCGGCCGCGGGATTCACGAGCACGCGATCCGCGCGCTCTCCGCCGTGGGTGGCGTCGAGCTCGTCGAGAACGCGCAGACCGACGTGGGCGGACGGGAGGCGCTGCTCGTTCGGCTCCGCGAGGCGGAGGGCGAGGAGACCTTCGAGCGGACAACCGTGGTCGTGGACTTGCTGGAAGACACGGCCGGCGCGATTCCCGTCTTCACGCTGGTGACGCCGCTGGAGCTCGCGGCCGACGCGCGCGTGGCCTTCGCCGACGTGCTCTCGAGCGTGAAGTGGACCGAAGGCGTAACCCCGGAGCGGGTGGACATGGATCGTTACAGCTACAAAAACGTGTCGTTCGAGCCGCCGGAGAACTGGGTCGAGGCGACGGTGGCCTCGTACCACACCGCCTCGCAGCCGGACGGGCCGCCCGACCAACGGATCGTCGTGGCGCGCGACGCGCTCCCCGCGCCGACGACGCTGCGCGCGTTCGTCGACCGGACAATCTTGACCCTTGGGCAGACGACGCCTGGCTTCAGGTTCGTAGAGAGCCCGTCGATGGAGGTGGCGGGGCGGTCGGCCGTCCTCGTGCGCTTCCGCTTCGACGCCGCGCCCGGCGTGATGGAGCAGACGATGGTGCTCATCGATCCGGGGAGCGACGCGCCGCGAAAGGTAACCGTCGTGCTCACGTCGTCGACCGTCGCGGCCGCCGAGAAGGCCCGCGCCGCGCTCTTTGCGATGCTCCGGACGCTGCGCTTCGGTGACGCGCAGCCGGCGGCCTCGGCGCCGGGCCGGGCGGCGCCGCCCGACGCGTCGGTCCCCCTCGTCCCCATCCCCGGTACGCGCTACGATAAGTAAATGGGCGACGCGAAGGGCTGTCAGAGCTGCAACCCCTGCGGCGGGAAGAGCTCGAAGGACATCGTCAAGGACGACATCCTCAAGGGCCAGCCCGCCGGCGATTCGCACACCGGATTCGATGGCTTCTCGCACGACATGCACCAGGTGCAGCCTGGCATCCTCGAGAAGCTCGACAACCTGCATGCGATCGACAACGGGACGATGACGCCCGACCCGAACGGCCGACTGGGCGCGTACGCCGCGACGTCGGGCTACCCCGCCGGCACCGTCGGCGAGTCGGTCCACAACGCCATCGGCACCATCTACAAGGGGTTCGGAAACTTCGGCGAGGAGCAGATCGGCAAGGTCTTCAACTCGCCCGAGGCCAAGGCCACCTACGGCGATCCTGTCGACTCGCAGTCGAGCAAGTGCATGGCGTCGATGGAGCAGGCGTACTGGCAGCAGGCGAAGAGCGAAGACCCGTGGTCGGCCGGCGGGCGCATGGGCGCGGCGTTCTCGCCGGGCTCTCGCGATTGGCTTCAGAAGAATATCTTCTCGACCTCTCCGCCGAGCGCGAGCCCGGCGTCCGGCGGCGTGCCGTTCGTTCCGCCGTTCTGAATCCGTGTGGCCTCGCCATCCCGCCGAAGCCCTGCCACGCGTCCCGCTCAGTCGTCACCGCGAAGCATGAACGCGGGCAGGGAGGCGTCGTGGAACGGCGCGCGCGGCGGCGCGGCGCGCGGATCCATGAGATCGAAGCGGACGGTCGCGAGCACCTTCGCGAAGCGGGCCTGCACCTCGCGCGCGGCGTCGTCGGGGGCGAACGCGACGAAGAGCGGCGCCTGGCCGTCACCCTCGCCCATCGGGTCGACCCACACCGACGTCTGGACCACGAGGCGACGGCGCTCGCGGTGTTCGAGCAGCAAGCGCAGCAGGACCGCCGGGCGACCGCCGACGCGCGGCGTCTCCGTTGGATCGGCGCCGACGAGCGCGTAGCCGGGCAGCTCGCGCAAAGGGTCCTCGAGCTGACGATCGGCGAGCGCGCGGATCGTCTCCCCTTCGCGGAGCGGCGCGTACGCGAGGCGAATGTACGGACCGAGGGCGGAGCTGGCGAAGGGCTGTCGGAACAGCGGGCACGTGCTGTCGACCCATCCTTCAGGGAGCGCGT
>JAYVXL010000848.1:0-10622 GCA_043785185.1 Myxococcales bacterium | reverse complement strand
GCAGGCGCTCGCGCTCTTTCGGATCGGTGCTGCGCTCCGCGCGCTCGAACGCGAGCAGCACGCGGCGCCGGACTTCGATCGCGTCGTCGAGCGACTTGAGGCCCGGCGCGTAGGGCTCCCACTCGGGGTGTCCGAAGTAGTTGGTCTGCGCGCCGGCCGCGAGGATGAGGTAGTCGTATTCGAGCTCGCCGTCCTCGAGCACGACGCGCCGCCGCGCGAGGTCGACGCCCGTCACGGACGCGAGCTGCACGTTCACGTTCTTTTGTCGTGCGAGGATGGTTCGGATCGGCGACGCGACGTGCGAGGGCGCGAGCCCCGCGCTGGCCACCTGGTAGAGGAGGGGCTGGAACAAGTGGTGGTTCGTGCGGTCGACGAGCGTGATCTTCACGGGCGACTTCGCGAGCGCCTTGGCCGCCAATAGCCCGCCGAACCCGCCGCCGACGATCACGACGCGCGGTGCGCCGCTCGGCCTCTCCTCGTGTTCACGCATTGCCGTCATTGAGATGCCCGCAGAGGCTCGTAGGGGGCTCGACCTTCGGCGACCAGAGCCGTCGGGCTCGACCGTACCATTCGGCTCCCGATTTCAACACCTGCGCCGACTTGTCGCGCCGCTCGCCCGCCGCTAAACACCGGACTAGGATGTTTCGCGGCGAAGGCCGAATGCCATCAATCACCAGTCAGAAGGAGACGAGGACGTGGAAAACAGGAACGGCGAATCCAACTTGGTCGGGCGCCGACGTACCCTCCAGCTCCTTGGCGTTGGCCTCGGCGCCGGCGGTCTTCTCGCGCTGACGGGTTGCCCCAAGAGCGGCGGCGGCTCGTCGACCGACTCGAAGGGCAACGCCCCGCAGCAGGACTGCAACGCGACGATCGACGATGCGTCGAAGAACCTCCGCAAGGTCCTCCAGTACACGGACAAGGCCGTCGCGCCGGAGAAGAACTGCGCCGCATGCGCGCAGTTCGAGGCCGGCAAGTACGGCGATTGCGGCGGGTGCAAGCTCTTCACCGGTCCCGTGAACCCGAAGGGCGGGTGTCTCAGCTTCGCGCCGAAAGTCGCCGAGGGCGGCGCGCCGACCTGAGCGGGAGCTTCGGGTTCGCGCGAGCTCACCCCTCGCGGTCGTCGTCGTGGTCGTGCGGAAAGCGCCGCTCGATCGGGTACGGCGTGAAGCGCGCTTGGTAGCCGGCGGCGACCCTGCTCTGCGTCGTTCGCCAGAACTTTGCGGTGAAGAGGTCCGGGTGCTCTTCGAAGAAGATCTCTTTCCACCGCGGCACGGGGAAGAGAAACTTCGGGATCTCCTCGGGGAAGATGTCGCCCGGGCCCACCGAGAACCACGGCTCGCTCGCGTACTCCTCCTCGTCGTGGGTGGGCGTGGGGACCTCGCGGAACGTGCACTGCGTGAGCAGCGCGAGCTCGTCGTAGTCGTAGAAGACGACGCGGCCGAAGCGCGTCACGCCGAAGTTCTTGAGGAGCAAGTCCCCGGGGAAGATGTTCGCCCACGCGAGCTCGCGGAGGCAGTTGCCGTAGTCGCGTAGCGCGCGGCGAAGGGCGTCGTCGTCCTTCGCCTGGTGCAGGTACATGTCGAGCGGGGTCATGCGCCGCTCGATGTAGAGGTGCTTGATGACGACGTGCTCGTTCGTGATCTCGAGCATCGAGGCTGTCTTCGCGCGGAGCTCCGCCAGCAAGAGAGGGCCGATACGCCCGAGCGGGAAGGCGACCTCGGAGAACTCGAGCGTGTCTGCGAGCCGCCCTACGCGATCGTGGTTCTTGACCCGGCGGTACTGCGCCATCACCGTCGCGCGGTCCGAGTCCTTCGGCGCCTCGAACGAGTCGCGGATCACCTTGAAGACGTACGGAAACGACGGGAGCGTGAAGACGACCATCACCATTCCGGGCACGCCCGGCGCGGTGACGAAGTCGTCCGACGAGTGGCGCAGGTGCTGCATCATGTCGCGGTAAAAGAGGGTTTTGCCCTGCTTCTGCAGCCCGAGCGCGGTGTAGAGCTCGGCGGCGGACTTGTCCGGGAAGATCCACGCGAGGAACCTGACGAACGTGGCGGGCACCTCCATATCGACCATGAAGTAGGCGCGCGCGAGCGAGAAGAGCGCGCCGAGCTCCATGCGGTGCAGGAGGAGCGCGTCGATGTAAATCGCCCCGCGCGCGTTCTGGCGGATGGGGACGGCGAAGGGCGTGCGGTCGTGGCCGTTCACGATCATGCCGATCAGGTACGCCGCCTGGTTTCGGTAGAAGAGGGACGACAGGACCTGCACCTGGACGTTGGCGTGCACCTCCAGCGGTCGCGGCATGAACGCCGACATCGCGTGGATGACCGCGGCGAGGTCGCGGTCGAGATCCTCCCAGGGGTTGGCGAGCTGCAAATCCGCCATCATCTGGCGGAGCATCGGGCGCAGGCCCTGCGTGGCGGGGTAGTAGCAGGTCCACGTTTTCTGGATGGACGGGAGGTGCTCGGTCGAGATGACCGATCGCCAGAACATGTTCTGGCTCTTGTAGTAGGCGCGATGGAGCACGCGCGTGGCCACCGAGTTGAAGTACGTCTGCGCGAGCTCGGGCTGCTGGTGCTCGACGAGCTCGGTGATGTAGGCAGCGCGGATGGCGGGCCAGAGCGCCTCGTTCAGCGCGTTCGGGTAGCGCTCGACGACACGGCGCACGCCCTCCTCGACGCGGCGGTCGTACATCGCGATGCGCTCGACGCTCGCGCGCTGCACGCCGGCCCAGTCGGCGCGCTCGAACCGCTCCTTGGCCTGGGCGCTCACCGTGCGAAAGAGTCGGTAGTGCTTGTCGAACCCCTCGACGATGATCCGCGCGATGGCCCGCCCCTCGTCGGACGGTGAATCCAGAGAGGGCGTCACCCGCGCATCATAATCCACGCGGCGCGCGTTGGAACGCGCCGTTCACACGGCCCACCACAGTCGCGTTTACCCGTTGTACCCTGCGTTCTCTATGACCAAGCGCCTCCTCCTCCTCTCGTGCCTCTTGCCTCTCCTCGGCTGCCCCAAGCCCAAGAACGACGGCGCAGACGCTGGCGACGCCGGCGCCGCCGCGTCTTCCGCGGACGACGCGGGCGCCGTGATGGCCTCCGCCGACGCGTCCGCCGACGCCGCCGCAAAGCCCGCGCCCGTCTACACGGTGTTCGCCGGGCAGACGAGCACCAAGGCCTCCTTCCGCGTCGCGATCGAGCGCGTCGGCAAGGACGCGCGCGTCCTCCTCGACACCGGCACGCCCCTGGCGATGTTCGGCAAGATGACCGACGACGCCCACTTCTCGGTGCGGTCGAAGGCCGCGAAGGGGCAGAAGGCGGCGACGCTCACCGGCGAGCTCGGCGCGGGCTCGCTGAAGGGCACGTTCACCGACCAGTCCGGCAAGGCGCAGACGCTCTCGTCGGGCTCGGCGGGGACGCTGCCCGCGACGTTCGACGGCGAGTACATGGGGACCATCGGCAAGCAGTTCGTGCGCATGAAGCTCACGCGCCACGCGGGCACGCTCTCCGGCATCTACCGGTACGCCGCGAGCGCGAGCGATCTCAAGCTCGACGGCCTCGTGCACGACGACGGGCGGTTCGACCTCACCGAAAAGTCTGGCGGCAAGTCGACCGGCAAGATCGTCGGGGCGTTCGCGACGACCGGCGCCGTCCTCGGCGAGTGGCAGTCGCCCGACGGCTCGCGCATGGCGCCGCTCTCGCTCGAGAAGGGCTCCGGCTACCCCGAGACGCGCTCGTACGACAACGGCGTCGTCGTCTTCCCGCAAGAGCGGATGATCGAGGGAAACCGCTGCAAGACCGACATCGTCTTCCCGCAAGTCCGCGGCGTGGCCGACAAAGCGGCGGCGAAGGCGCTCAACGACTTTTTCCATGGCGACAGCGCGAAGACCAAGAAGTGCGAGGGTCCGGACGACGCGAACCTCCCCGACTTCGAGACCTCGGAGAGCTACGCGCTCGACACCAAGAAGGGGCGCTTCGTCGGCCTCCGGCGCAGCGGCTACGAATACACGGGCGGCGCGCACGGCGGCGGGGGCACCGTGTGCGACGTCATCGACACCAAGACCGCGACCCACTTCAAGCTGGCGCCCAAGCTCTCGGACACCGGGCGCGCCAAGCTCGGGGAGATGGTCGTCGCGTCGCTCGCGAAGAAGAACGGCGTCGCCAAGCTGACGGAGGCGGGCTTCAACGAGGACACGATCACCCTCACCAAAGACAGCGATCTCTGCCTCGGCGACGGCTGGGTCGAGGTCGACTTCGACGCGTACGAGATCGGCCCGTACGTCCTCGGCCCGCAGGAGGCAGAGTTCCCGATCGCGCAGGTGAAAGACTTGTTCACGAAGGACGACGTCACCGACGCGATGTTCGGCGGCGGCGCGGCGCCGGCCCCCTCGGGCTCGGCCGCACCGGCGCCGACCGGGTCTGCCAAGCCGAGGTGACGGATCGGCGCGCGCATCCGGCGGCGCCGCAGCCCGAGCCCTTCGACTCGAGGACGCTCGCGCCGCTCGTCGCGCTCCTCCGAGGCCGCAAGGTCGCCGCGCTCACGGGCGCGGGCTGCAGCACGGAGTCGGGGATCCCCGACTACCGCGGGCCCGGCACGCGCGAGCGCGCGAAGAACCCGATCCAGCACCGCGCGTTCGTCGCCGACGCGAACGCGCGGCGTCGGTACTGGGCCCGCAGCGCGGTGGGGTGGCCATACTTCTCCACGGTGGCGCCCAACGCCGCCCACTACGCGCTCGCGGCGATGGACCTCACGGGGCTCATCACGCAGAACGTCGACCGCCTGCACGACCGCGCGGGCAGCCGCGCCGTCGTCGAGCTGCACGGCGCGCTCGCCGAAGTGCGGTGCCTCGACTGCGCCGCGCGCGAGTCACGCGACGCGCTGCAGGCGCGCATCCTCGAGCTCAACCCCGACCTCCACCAGGCCGCCGAGCTCGCCCCCGACGGCGACACCGAGCTCGAGCCCGACGCCGACTTTCGCGTCCCGGCGTGCCTCGCCTGCGGGGGCGTGCTCAAACCCGACGTCGTGTTCTTCGGCGACAACGTGCCGCGCGCGCGCGTCGACGCGGCGTTCGCCATCGCCGACGCGGCCGACGTGCTGCTCGTGGTCGGCTCGTCCTTGACGGTGTTCTCCGGGTATCGCTTCGTCCTGCGCGCGGCCGAGCGCGGCCAGAAGGTCGCGATCGTCAACCTCGGAGAGACGCGGGGCGACGCGCACGCCTCCGTGCGCGTGGACGCGCGCGCCGGGGACGTGATGCCGGCGCTCGTGGCGGCGCTCAAATAGAGCGCGCCGGGTTATGCGGTCGCGAGCGCGCCTTCGGGGGTCGCCGGATCTTTGTCGGTGATGAGCTTGCGCAGCCGCGGCGTCAGGAGAACGAGGAGGACGCCGATCGCGACGCTCCCCGCGCCCAGCTCCGCGAAGAGCGTCGAGTAGACCGGGTTCGTCGTCACGGCCGTCCCTTCGCTCGGCTCGGGGATCATGCCCGAGAAATCCCCGGCGAACAGGGACGCCAAGCCGGTGACGAGCATCCACGAGCCCATCATCACGCCTTGGTATTTTCGCGGCGCGAGCTTGCCGATCATCGCGTAGCCCACCGGCGAGATGAGCAGCTCGCCGACGCTCTGGAGCACGTAGCTCGCGAAGAGCCACGAGAACGCGACCATCCCCTTGCCGTCGGCGAAGGCGATGCCGACCGGCAGCGCGAGAAACCCGAGACCCATCAAGATGAGCGACGCCGAGAACTGCTTGGGGACGTCGATCTGGATGCCGCGCGCGCGCATCCGCGTGAAGAGCGCCGCGAGGAGGGGCCCGCCCACGACGATGACCACAGTGTTGATGTTCTGGATCCACTGGGGCGCGACCTCGACGCCCCACACCATGCGGTCGACGTTGTGGACCGCGAAGAGCTGCAGCCCGCTCGGCGCCATCTGGTAGAGCGCCCAGAACACCAGCGAGCCGAGCGTGAGGATCAGGTACGCCCACATGTTGTTCCGCTCGCGCGCGTCGGGATGCCGGAACGCGAGCCACGCGAGCGAGAGCGCGACGACCGCGCTGATGCCCTTCACGAGCGTCTCGGTGCCGTGCGGGCGCTGGAGGAGGAACCACACGACCGGGACGAGGGCCGCCAGGATCAGCATCCCCGCCGCGAAGCGGGCGCGGAACGCGCGCGCGTCCACCTCGGCGAGCGGCGTGTCGCGGTCGGCGAGCGTCTTCCAGAAGATGGCGGCGAGGACGATCGCCCCCAGGTTGCCGATCGTCGCGAAGATGAAGAGGCCCGAGTAGTTCTCGGTCAGCTGGTAGTGGCCCGCGGCCGTGAAGCCGACGAAAAAGCCGATGTTCATGCCGGCGTAGTTCCAGAGGAACGCGCCTTCGCGGCGGACGTCGTCGGGCTTGAACCTTTGGGTGAGCATCATGTTGAGGCAGGTCACGTTGAGCCCGCTGCCCGTCAGAAAGAGCGCGAGGCCCCAATAGAGGAGGGCCACCGTCCCGCCCGCGATGCAGCCGCAGCCCACGACTTGCAGCGCCATGCCGCCGACGAACAAGGTGCGGTTGCTGAGGAACCGGCCGCCGAGGTAGCCGCCGAACAGGTGCAGCCCGTAGTTGAACGCGCCGAACACGCCCATGATGGCGGTCGCGTCCTTCGTCGAGAAATGCAGGTGCTTCGTCGCGTAGAGGACGAGCGTGGAATACAGCACCGCGAACCCGAGCGTGGCGAAGAGCTGGACGAAGAAGAGGACCCCCGCGCCGTCGGGGATTCGTGCAAGGCGACTCTTCAAGGACGGCAAGGCTCTCTCCCGGTCGGGGTCTTCGGGTGGTCTAGAACGTACCCGCGGCGCACGCAACCCGAGGCGATGACGCGCGCGCTCAAGCCCGCGGCGTGCGCGCGCCGATCGTCAGCGCCACGCCGCCGAGGATCGCGACGCTGGCGCCGACGAGGCGCGCCGACGCCGTCTCCCCGAGCCACGCGACGCCGCCGGCCGCGGCGAGCACGGGGACGAGGAGCTGCAGCGCGGCGGCGCGCGTCGCGGACAAGTGACGGAGCGCGGCGTACCAGACGCTGTAGCCGACGCCGGACGCGACCGCGCCGGAGAGCACGGCGAAGACGACGCCGCGGGGCGAGGCGTGGAGCCCGGCCGCGCGCGCGAAGAGGGCGAACGGCGCGGCGGCGAGCGCGACCGCGCGCACGAAGCTCGACGCGGTCATCGCGACCGGATCGCCATTCGCGACGCGCCCGAGGAGCGAATAGCCGCCCCACGCCGCGCCCGCGACGACCATGAGCGCGGCGCCGACGGGATCCGGCGCGCTCCTGCCGGGAACGGTCAACACCGCGAGGCCGCCGAGGGCGACGCCGACGCCGCTCCACGCGAGGCGGCTCGGGCGCTCGCCGCGCCACACGCCCCAGCCGATCATCGTCGCTTGCACGGCGGCGAAGAGGATCAGCGCGCCGATGGCCGCGCCGAGCCTCAGGTAGGCGTACGAGAACGGCGCGGCGTACGCGAAGAGCGCGAGGGCGGACGTCCACTTCGCGCGCGCGGTCCGCGTGTCGACCGGCCTCGCGCGGGCGAGGAGCGCGAGCACGGCGGCGCCGCTCGCCAAGCGAAGCGCGGTGAAGGTCGCCGCGTCGACGCTGCCGCCCGCGAGCGCGGGGCGGCAGAGGAGCGAGTTGCCGGCGAAGCAGGCGAGCGCGACGGCGGTGAGGACGACGGCGCGCGGATGCGTGCGGGCCATCACATCCTCGCGCAGGCGCCCCCGGTGCACTGGGGTCGCGACGGGGCCGGGCACGTGGCGCACGGGCGCGGAGGGCCCTTCATCGCGCATTTTTGGGCCTCGAAGGCGCCGTTCAGCGCGTCGACCTTGGACGCGCCCCGATGGTTGACGGGCGCGTGGCACGCGCAATTCGGCGCGGCCGTCGTGCAGTCGTCGTCGCTCGCGCACGCCGTCTCGGTGAAGGCGCGCCGGAGCGCGCTCTCGATGCCGGCGCACGTGGAGGGGAGGGCGCCGCGGAAGGGGGCGGGCGGCGGCGGCTCCCAGCGGGCGCGCGGCGTCGCGCTCGCCGAGGGGAGCACGGGAAGAGGCGCGCTCGCGAGCGCCGGCGCGGCGCCCTGCTCCGCGTCCCGGTTCGCGTCGGGTGCCGACGCGCCGGCCGCGTCGACGACGCCCGGAGCGCCGACGGCCTCGGCGTGGAGCGCGCGCGTCTCCGCATGCGGAGCGCATCGAAGGAGAACGAGCGGCGCGCTGGCGACGAGCGCGAGCGAGCCCCGCACGAGGAAGCGCGCATTCATGGCGCGGCGGGACGTCATCGGGCGAGCCTAGCGCCTCCGGCGACGCCGTGTCCGCCGCCAATCGCGCTCGGGACGCCGACGCGCCCTCGGCTCCGTCAGCCCTTTTGGCGCAGCGGAACGAGCGCGCGCAGGCGCTCGTCGCGCAGGTAGAGGCCCAGCCACGCGAGCACGCCGAGCACGATCGGCGGCACGAACCCTTCGCCAACGCGCACGTGCGTCACGACGGCGCCGCCGAGGTAGCCCGTCATCAGGATCGCGCCGAGGATCGCCGTTCGCGGCACGAGGTAGACGACGACGCACGCGAGCTCGACGAGGCCGATGACGGTGAGCGAGGCCTCGGGAAAGCCGAAATGCCCGGTGAACTGCTCGACGAGTGGCTTCGCGCGGGACAGCTTCATGCCGGCGCTCATCACGAGCGCGAGCGCGGGCAGGGCGGTGGCGACGCGGCCGCCCCAGAGGGCCCCCTTGCTGACCGGGGCGCTCACGGCGTTCCTCCGGAGCTGGCCGCGGCGTTCGAAGGGAGAGCACGAAAGATAACGTTCATGGCGGGTCTCTGGAGGACGGGGTGACGTCGGGTGACCCGCACTATATCGGTCACGGGCTCGGCATGCGCAAGTGGGCACGCTGCGCGCTGCGCCACCGGGGTGGCGACCGCAACGCAACCTCGCGGACCTCGCGCTACACTGCCTGGCCGACATGAGCCCGACGAAGACTGGCAGCGACGACGGCGCAGACGTGGTGCTCGAGCGCGACCCTCGCACGGCGCGGGCTCGACGCTACTGCGTCATCTTTTACAACGACGACTACACGACGAAGTGGTTCGTCGTTCACGTGCTCGAGCAGTTCTTTCGCATGAGCGAGACGTCGGCGGCCGCGTTCATGATGGCGGTGCACGAGAAGGGCAAGGGCGTCGCCGGCGTCTACACGCGCGAGATCGCCGAGACGAAGGCCGCGCGGGTCATGGACTACGCGAAGGAGCTCGGGATGCCGTTGCGCGTCACCGCGGAGCCCGACGAGGACGGCGACGGCGACGGCTGAGCGCGGGGTCGGCGCGCATCCGCCGTGAAGCCGCACCCCGGCGTCCGGAGCCCTCTGCGGGCTACTGCCGCACGAACACGAACGGGATCTGAACCTGCTTGGTGTCCCCCGGCGCGGGGAACGACCAGCTCCGGAGCTGCTGCTCGATGCACTTGGCGACGACGGGCTCGTCGCCCGCGGTGCTCACGCTCTGCACCGAGCCGTTCGGCGCGATCGTGATCGTCGCGGTGACCTTGGTGGTCGACGCGGTGCTGGAGCTCCGCTCGAGGCAGGTGCGCTTGACGCCGGCTTTTCGCGAGTTGACGACGCGCTCGACGGCGGCCTGATCGAAGCCCCCGCCGCCGCTCGGCGCGGGCCCGGTGTCGCCGGGGCTCGGCATGCTCGGCCCCGCGCCGCCGGTGAGGCCGAGCAGCGGGACGACCTGGTTCTGCGCCGGCGTCGGCGCCTTCAAGTCCGCCGTCGCCTTCTGCGCGCTGTCGAGGCTCGTCGCGCTCGCGACCTTCTTCATCGCCGCGGCGACGTTCGCGCCGTACGCCGCCTGGTCCTCGGCCATCTTCTTGCGGAGGTCGTGGAGCATCGCCGCGGCGGCCGCGGCCTCGCCGGCGTTCTCCTCGGCCTGGCTCTTCAGCGTCTTCACGTCGGTGAGCGCCGCCGAGAGCGCCTCGGCGTCCTTCCTCGCCTGCGCGGCGCTGTCGTTGCTCATCTTCGCGTAGACGAGCGCGCTGCCGACGACGAGCCCTACGACGAGGACGACGACGCCGAAGCGCGTGTTCTGCGCCTTCTTCTCCTCCTTCACGCCGGCCGCCAGGAACGCCTTGGCCCCGGCGCTCAGCGGCGAGGCGTCGCGGCGCCACAGCTCCACGGCGGCGGCGAGGCGGCCCTTTCGCCAGAGCTCCGCGGCGTCCTTCGACGCGCCCCAGCGCTTCGCGTCGCGCTCGATGTGCGCGACGAGCAGACGGTCGTCGCGCGCGTCCTCGAGCCACCCGCGCACGAGTCCCCACTCGCGCAGCACCGCGTCGTGCACGAATGAGAAGCCGCCGTGCTCGGCGACGACGAGGCGGGCCTTGGTGAGCGCGAAGATCGCGTCCTTCGCCTTCTCGCCGTGTTTGGCGACGAGCACGTCGAGCTCGACGTGCGCGCGCGTGCCCTCCGGTGTCGTCATCGCGAGGAGGACGCCGCGCAGCGTCTCGCGGGGGATGTCCTTTTCGGCGATCGCCGCGTCGGCGTGCTCCTCGAGGGCGGCCTTCATGCCGCCCTTGCCCATGAGCGCCTCGCGCCCGATCGTCTTGGCCTTCTTGTCGCGCGCCG
>JAYVXL010000847.1:0-10627 GCA_043785185.1 Myxococcales bacterium | reverse complement strand
CGGCAACGGGCTGCCGGCCGGCGTGCCGACAGGCGTGTTCCCCACGAGCGCATCGGATCCCGCCTACCGCTACGACAAGAACCCGAACGGCCTCGTGGCGCAGTCGGTCGCGTTCTCGGTGCCGCTCGACCCGGCCCTTCAGGAGAAGCCGACGTGCACGGGGCTCGAGGTCGGGATCACGCTCGACGGTGTCGAGCTCTCGGGCCCGCTCGACTCGTCGGGCCGCGACGAGTTGGCCTACGAGCTCATGGACCGCTGCACGGGGATGACGCAGCCCGGTGGTCTCTACCATCGCCACGCGCTCTCCGACTGCATCCCGCACGTCCACGAGCGCAACGCGCTTGTCGGCTACGCGCTCGACGGCTTTGGCATCTTCAGCCCCTACGACGCCGACGGCAAAGAGCTGACGACGCGTGATCTCGACGAGTGCCATGGCACGACGTCGGCGATCACGTGGGATGGCAAGACGGTGACCATGTACCACTACGTCCTGACGCGCGATTTCCCGTACGTGCCCACGTGCTTCCGCGGGAAGCCGACCGAGCCGGCGTTCCCCCCGCTCCCGCCTCCGCCGCTGCCGTCCCCACCGGGAGGCGCGCGGGGAGACGCCGGCCGATGAGGGCTCGCTTGCCGCGCGCTCGCGTTTGCGCCCTCACGCTCTCCACGATGGCCGTGGCGCTCGGCTGCTCGGACGCCGGCGAGGGGAGCGGCGCGAGGGACGCGCGCGCGGACGGCTCGCCGGACCCCACCCGCGGCGCGCGGCCGACGATCTGGCTCGAGCCCTCGACGTCGATCGATCCCAAGGCGCTCCCGCTGCGGGACCAGGCCTACGTCACGGACGCGCCGAAGCGCGGCTACGTGTTCCTGTGCGATCCGCGCATGGCCCAGCAGACGAACGCGCCGGGCGCGGAGAGAGACGGCGACTGGGTGCATACGCCCGCGGGCACCTTCGACATGACGGTCAAAGTCTTCGTCCAGGGGAGCGTCTATCGCCGCGACGCCGAGCTCTCGATCACGACGCGCGACGACCGGCGCGCGGTCGCCGGCAACGGCCTCCCGTTCGGGGTACCGACCGGAACGTTTCCGGTCGCCGCGACCGACCCCGCGTACCTCTACGATCGCAACCCCAATACGATTACCGCTCAGGCGATCTCGTTCGAAATACCGCGCAACCCGCTCCCGGCCACGGTTGCAGCATGCACGTACAAGGAAGTGGGGATTACGCTCGACGGCGTCCCGCTGCACGGGCCTCTCGACTCCACCGGTCGCGACGAGCTCGCCCACGAGATCCAGGACGTATGCACGGGCGGACCCCAACCCGGGGGTGGCTACCATCGGCACGCGCTCTCGGAGTGCACGCCGCACATCCACGAGCGAAGCGCGCTGGTCGGCTACGCGCTCGATGGATTCGGATTGTTCAGCCCCTACGACGCAGACGGCCGCGAGCTCACGACCGCCGACCTCGATGAGTGTCACGGCACCACGTCGCCGATCGCGTGGGAGGGAAAGACGGTCACGATGTACCACTACGTCCTGACCCGCGACTTCCCCTACGCGGTATCGTGCTTTCGGGGCACGCCCACGAGGAACGCGTTTCCTCCTCTGCCCGGCGCGCCCCCGCAGCGCTGAGGGATGGCGAGGGCGCAGAGGCTACAACATCGCGGCGCGCCCACCGGGGTGCTTCGGCGGTCCGGTGATACGATTGCCCTGTCCACCATGAAGCTCCCTTACCTCTTCCCCCTCGCCGCCGCCGCCGCCCTCTCCTGCGCTCCTGCCGAGGCCCTCGGCCAGCCGCCGTCGGTCCCCACGGCGAGCCGCAGCGAAGCGCGCGCGGTCCTCCCCGACGCGCAGGCGCTCTACGTCGATCTCCACCAGCACCCCGAGCTCTCGTCGCACGAGGAACAGACCGCCGCGCACCTCGCGCGTGCGCTGCGCGGGCTCGGCTTCGAGGTCACCGAGCACGTCGGCGGCACGGGCGTCGTCGCGCTCCTGGCGAACGGCGCCGGACCGACGGTGATGCTGCGCACGGAGCTCGACGCGCTGCCCGTCGAAGAGAAGACCAGCCTGCCGTTCGCGAGCACCGTGCGGACGAAAAACGACGAGGGCGTCGAGGTCGGCGTCATGCACGCCTGCGGTCACGACCTGCACATGGCTTCGCTCGTCGGCGCGGCGACGATCCTCGCGAAGACCCGGGGGACGTGGCGCGGCACGCTGATGCTCGTGGGCCAGCCGGCCGAGGAGACGATCAGCGGCGCCGCGCGCATGGTCAAGGACGGGCTCTTCACGCGCTTCCCGAAGCCTGACGTCCTCCTGGCGCTGCACGTGAGCAACGCTTTCCCCGCCGGCCAGGTCGCCGTGCGCCCCGGCGCGACGTACGCGAACGCCGACTCCATCCGAATCACGCTATTCGGCAAAGGGGGACATGGGGCCATGCCGCATACCACGGTGGACCCCGTCGTCCTCGCCGCGCGAACGATCCTCTCGCTCCAGACGATCGTCTCGCGCGAGGTGAAGCCGGGCGAGGTGGCGATCGTCACCGTCGGCACCGTCCACGCGGGGACGAAGAACAACATCATCTCCGAGCACGCCGAGCTGGGGCTCACCGTGCGCACCTACAAGACGGAGGTACGCAAGCAGGTGCTGGCGGCGATCACGCGGATCGTGAAGGCCGAGTCCGCGAGCGCGGGCGCGCCGCGCGAGCCGACGCTCGAGACGTACGAGTCGACGGACGCGGTGGTGAACGACCCGGGGCTGACGGACAAGCTCCGCGCCGCGCTCGAGGCGAAGCTCGGCAAGGACAACGTCGCCGTGAACGAGCCGATCACCGGCTCGGAGGACTTCTCGTACTTCACGAGGGAAGGAATCCCAGGCGTCTACTTCGGTCTCGGCGGCGCGGAGCCATCGAAGTGGGCGCAAGCCAAGGCGCAGGGCACGCCGATGGTGTCGAACCACTCGCCCCTATTCGCACCGGACGCGGCGCCGGCGCTCGAGACGGGGATCGCGGCGGAGGTCGCGGCGGTGCGTCTGTTCGCGGGGATGAAGCCGGAGGAGCTCCGGCACGCGCCGCGCTGAGGAGCCGTCGCTGGTCCGAATCCTCGAGCGGCATCGCGCCCTCGCCGAGCACCGCGTCGTGGGACTCGCCAACTCAGGGCGCCACGTTCCCGCACTCCGCGGCTTCGGCCGCGGCGCGGGTGACCGCCGCGACGGCGCGGCGGCTTCGACCGAGCACGTGCCACGCGGCCAGCCGGAGCCCGACGTCACTCGCGGCGAGCGCCTCGAAGTGTCGGCGCACGAGCGACTCCACGCCGTCGACGGCGGCCCGGCGAAGGCGCGACGGTCACATCGTTCGTCATGGCCCGATGATGCCACCGGCCGCGCCATGGCCCTCATGAATCTTTGTTATAATATATATTCACCTCGTGAATATCGCCGCGCTCGACCTCAACCTCCTCGTGATCTTCGACGCACTGTTCGTCGAGCGGAGCGTGACGCGCGCCGCCAAGCGCGTCGGTCTGAGCCAACCCGCGGCGAGCAACGCGCTGCGCCGGCTGCGCGAGCGGCTCGGCGACGCGCTATTCGTGCCGACCTCGCGCGGGCTCGAGCCGACGTCACGCGCCCACGCGATCGCCCCGCCCATCCGGCGCGCGCTCGCCGAGCTCGAGGGCGCGCTTGCCCCGCCCGCGATCTTCGATCCCGGGCGCGCGCGTCGCACGTTCGTGATGATGATGAGCGACGTCGGGGAGCTGGCGCTGATGCCGCGGCTCACCGCGCGCCTCGCGGGCGAGGCTCCGGGCGTCGACGTGCGCGTCGTCGCAGGCCCGACCGGCGCGCCAGAGGACGTGCTCGCCGCGCCGGGCGCGCCGGATCTGATGCTCTCGCTCGCCAGCGCGCCGGGGCGCGGCACGCACCACCAAGCGCTCTACGCGCAGCGCTTCGTCGGGCTCGCGCGCCGCGGTCACCGCTGCCTGCGGCGGAAGATGACGCTCAAGCGATTCATCGCACTCGACCACCTCCTCATCGCTCCGCGCGGCCTTCCAGGAGGTGTCGTCGACGACGCCCTCGCGCGGCGCGGCATGCGCAGACGGATCGCGCTGACGCTGGCGAACTTCTTCAGCGCGGCGATGGTCGTCGCCGAAACCGACCTCGTGCTCGTCGCGCCGGCGATGCTCGCGCAGCGCGCTACGGCGATCCTCTCGGTGCGCACGTTCGTGCCGCCCCTGCCGCTCCCGCAGACGTCGATCGCGCAGTACTGGCACGCAACGCGCGACGACGATCCGGGGCACCGCTGGCTCCGCGCCGCGGTCGCCGACGCGGGTCACGCGCTCGCCGCCGAGCTTCGATGACGCGCCGCGCTTGCCTGCTGGAGGGGGCTCAGTCCGTCCGAGTCGGGCTGCTGCTTTTGCGAGGAGCGGCGTCGAGCACCTGCCGTACCTTCTTCAAGAGAGCGTTCGGCAAAATGGGCTTGGCGAGAAACTCGATGCCGGCGTCGAGCACTCCGTGATGCACGATCGTGTTCTCGGTGTACCCGGAGACGAAGAGGACCCGCAGCCCAGGGCGTAGCACGGTGAGGCGGTCGGCAAGCGTTCGTCCGCTCATACGGGGCATGACGACGTCGGTGAGGAGCAAATGAATCTTTGCGCTGAACTGCTCGCAGAGGAGCAATGCGTCTCCTGCGTTCTGGGCCTCGAGGACGTGATACCCGCTCTTGCGAAGGATGCTTCGAACGACGTGGCGCACGGGGGCCTCGTCTTCGACGAGCAAGATGGTCTCGGACCCTAGGAGAGTGTCGCCGGGCTGAGCCTCGGTCGTCGCCTCTTGGATGCGATCGGTGCGGGGAAGGTAAACTTTGAACGTCGTCCCATGACCGGGCTCACTGTAGAGCCAGATATGGCCGCCGCTCTGTCGCACGATGCCGTAGACGGTCGCCAGGCCGAGCCCAGTGCCTTTGCCCTGCCCCTTGGTGGTAAAGAACGGCTCGAAGACGCGAGCCTGGGTCGCCCGGTCCATCCCGACGCCGGTGTCACTGACGGCCAACATCACATACGGGCCCGGCGTCACCTCGGGATGCGACGCGGCATAGGCGTCATCGAGAACGACGAACGCCGTCTCGATCGTGATGTTCCCGCCGCCGGGCATCGCGTCGCGGGCGTTGACGACGAGGTTGATGATCACCTGTTCGAGCTGGCCGGGATCTGCGAAAACCCTCCCCAGGTCCGGTGAGGTGAGAAGAAGCAGCTCGACGTCCTCGCCGATCATGCGCCTCAACATCTTCTCCACGCCGCCGACCACGGCGCTGACGTCGACCGCGCTGGGTTGGAGCATCTGCTTCCGACTGAAGGCGAGGAGCTGGCGCGTCATTTCGGTGGCACGCAGTCCTGCGCCGTGGACCTGTTCCAGATCTGTCCGCAGGGGATCGGCCGGGGGGAGGTCCTCCACGATCATGCTCGTGTAGCTGAGGATGACCGAGAGCAGGTTGTTGAAGTCGTGCGCAATGCCCGCGGCGAGGTTGCCGATCGCCTCCATTTTCTGCGCCTGGCGTAGCTGCTCCTCCGACCGCTGCAGCGCGTCCTGCGCGCGGCGCTGCTCGGTCGTGTCGCGCTCGACCGCGACGAAATGCGTGAGCTCCCCCGCCTCGTTTCGCACCGGCGCGATGTCGAGCTCGAGCCAGTACGGAGCGCCGGCCTTCGTGTAGTTGATCAACTCCTCGCGCACCGGCTCCGCACGCTCGAGCGCGGCCCGCAATCGCGCGCGCGCCACGGGATCCGTGTCAGGACCTTGCAGCACGCGAGGCGTCTTGCCGATCACCTCCTCGGCGGAGTACCCCGTGATGCGCTCGAAGGCCTCATTGACGAATACGATTTCGGGGCCGTCCCCGGAGAGGGGACTCGCTTTCGTGATGATCACGATGTCGTTGAGCCGTGATATTGACAACTCGAGCAAGCGCAGTCGTTCGACGTAGAGAGCGCGCTGCTCTTCGAGTCGCGTCGTCTCCGTCACGTCGACGACGACCTTGAGAATCATTTTACGCCCATTGACGTCCAGTCGATGGCTGGTCACTTGGGCCCGGCGGCGCTCGCCGCTCTTCGTAATGTGTTGCCGATCGGAGACGAAGATCGTCCCCGCGTCGGCCAACTCCGCCATGGCGCCCGCGAGAGTCGGGCGCTGCTCTTCGACGACGATGTCGTTCAGAGACAGTGAGAGAAGCTCGTCCCGGGCATACCCATAGGAGCGTACGCACGCGTCGTTGGCGTCGACCAAGCGCAAGGTCACGGCGTCCACGAGCAACATCGGCAGCGGGCTCGCCATGAAGAGGAGACGGTCCCGCTCGGCCGTCGCACGGTCGGCGGTCACGTCGTGCGCGCACGCGTAGATGAGGCCGTCCGACGTCGGGATGCTGGCCCACTTGAACCAGCGGTAGCTCCCATCCTTGCATCGATAACGGTTCTCGAAGTGGATGACGACGCGCCCCTCGGCGAGCTTTGCCCCTTCGCGCGCGGTCGCCTCGATGTCGTCAGGGTGCACGAAATCGAGCCACGGACGCGCGCATAGCTCTTCGATCGACCATCCCAGGGTCGTCTCCCAGGCGGGATTCAGCCGCCGGAAGCGGCCGTCGATCCCCGCGACACAAAGAAGGTCGAGGGATAGTTGAAAGAACCCTTCCCGCTCCTCCTCGGACGCCACCCGGTCGGTGACGTCGCGGAAGTTCGAGATGATCGCGCCGATGTCGGGGTCCTCGAGGCGGTTGGTCGCGATCAGCTCGAGCCAGCGCCGCGAGCCATCGCGCCGACGAATGCGAAACTCCAGAGTGGCCGTCGCCCCCGGCCCCTTCATGAGCAACGCGAGGGCGCTCGCCAGCTTCGGCCGCTGGTCCTCGTCGACGAACTCCTGCCACTCAAGCTGCTCCGCCTCTTCGAGGCTGTAGCCGAGCATCCGCTCGACCGCTGGGCTCTGGTAGAGCGTGCGGACCTCCGCGTTGAGCAGCGTAATACCGTCTTGGCCCTGCTCGATCATCGCACGGAAGCGGACCTCGCTGCGGCGGAGCGCGTCCTCTGCTGCGACGCGCTCGGTGATGTCGCGCAGGCACGTGAGGTGAAGTCCGGGAGAGACGTTGGCGACCGCGCTGAACTCGACGACGCGGCTGGTTCCATCGCGCCGCCGCAGCGGAAACTGGCCGCGCATCTTTCCCATCGCGAGGCAGGATTCGAGGCGCGCCCCGGCACCGTGGCCGCCAGGAGCAACGTCGCTGAAGTTCGCGCCGATGAGTTGGTCGCGAGGACGTCCAAAGAGCTCGCAGGCCGCGGCGTTTACGTCGACGCACACACCTCGGTCGTCGGCGAGCAGCAAGGCGTCGGGCGAGCCCTCGAAGACCGCGCGCGCCAGCGTCCGACTGTCCTCGATGTTTTTCTGCGCGGCCTTCAGTATCCCCGGCCTGGCCTCGAGAGCGTCGTTCGCCTCGGCGAGCCTCTGACGCAGCGCCGCGATCTCGCGGCGGAGCTCGGCCTCGACGTCACCCATCGGACGCCCCCCTGATGGTCGGCGTCACTGGATGTGATCGCTCGTGTTCCATGCGATTTGCCCCCCGCTTCGCTGAAATCGCGACTCAAGGTCGCGCCAGCGCGAGACCTTACACCCGATTCGCGGGTCGTCCTACGGGCAGCGGAGCGCCTTGACGGCTCAGGTGCCGTGCGCCTCGATCGAAACCGGCTGCCATTCGTTCCACGTCGCGAGGCGCGATTCGTAATCCTTCGTCGCGATGTCGAGAGGTGCCCTGCCGAAGAAGATACGCAGAGGCGGCTTCTCCGCGTCGACGACCTTGAGGATCGCGCCTCGCGTAGCCTTGGGGTCACCTGGGTTCTTCGCCGAGGGACGACTCGCCGCAGCCTTGCGGACATCGGCGTACTCCTTCAACTGCTCACTGTGTGTGGCGGATTTCCCCGACCAGTCCGTCGAGAAGCCACCGGGTTCAACCAGCGTCACGTGGATACCGAAGCCCGCGACCTCCAGTGAGAGTGACTGCGAGAAGCCCTCGAGTGCCCACTTCGACGCATGGTAGGCACCGACGGTTGGGAAGGCGCTGATACCACCGATGCTCGACACTTGGATGATGTGACCCGAGCCCTGCTTGCGCATGATCGGCAACGCCGCCTGCGTGACCCACAGCGCGCCAAACAGGTTCGTCTCGAGCTGCGCTCTGGCCTCGTCTTCGGTGAGTTCCTCAATCATGCCGAAATGACCGTACCCGGCGTTATTGACCACGACATCGAGGTGGCCGAAGTGCTCCGCCGCCTTCTGAACGGCCGCGAAGTCCGCCTTCCTGTCCGTGACGTCGAGTCGGATCGGCAGGAAAGTTTTGGCGTACTTCGCAACGAGAGCGTCGAGTGTTTCCGGCTTTCGTGCGGTGCCGGCGACGTTGTCCCCTCGCTCCAGCGCGGCTTCCGTCCACTCGCGGCCGAAGCCTTTCGACGCGCCGGTGATGAACCAAGTCTTGCTCATGAATCCTCTCGAGGTATGTCGCTGGTTTCGATTCGGTGTTCAACGTCGCCCATCGCTGCGCTCGTCTCAGCCCGCGAGGAAGCCGATCAGCGCGCGGTTGAACTCGTCGGCGTGCGACGCGTTGATCCCATGCGGTCCGCCCTTGATCACCACCAGCTTCGATCCGGCGATAGCGGCCGCCGCGCGCTTTCCGCTGTGCTCGAAGGGGACGATCGCGTCGGAGTCGCCGTGGATGACGAGGGTCGGCAGCTTGAATTTCTTCAGGTCGCCGCGGAAGTCCGTTCGTCCGAACGCGGCGATGCAGTCGAGCGTGCCCTTGGGCGAGGCGAACGCGGCGATGTCACGCGCGTACTGGCGCTGCGCTTCGCTCACCTTCATCTCGTTTCCCGCGCTGAAGAAGCCGTGCGTGAACTGATCGAGGAAGGCGATCCGGTCGCCCTTCACGCCGGCCTCGAAGCCCGCGATCGTCTTGTCGTCGAGCGCGCCGTCCGGATTGTCGTCGGACTTGAAGAGAAACGGCGGGACCGCCGCCGCCAAGACCGCCTTCGAGACGCGCTCGGTGCCGAACTTCCCGATGTAGCGCGCGACCTCGCCACCGCCCATCGAGAATCCTACCAGCGCGGCGTCGCGGAGCTCGAGATGGCGCATGAGCGCATCGAGGTCGGCGGCGAAGGTGTCGTAGTCGTAGCCGCCCCACGGCTGCGACGAGGAGCCGAAGCCACGCCGGTCGTACGTGATGACGCGAAAGCCCGCGGCGACGAGCGCGGGAACCTGGTTTTCCCATGACCGGCCGCTGAGCGGCCATCCGTGAATGAGGACCACGGGTTTTCCGACCCCGTGGTCTTGGTAGTGGATCTCGATGGGCGTCTTGTTCTCTGTGCCAACGGTGAGCATCGACATGGCTTTTCTCCTGGTGGGTCGTGGGGTGAGATGTTCGTTAACTCCGAAGAGTCGCACGTGCGCTGCGGCGAGCTAGCGGTCCCCTAGCTCACGCCCGCAGGGCCGTACCGTTCGACGTGAGGTTGAGATGCCGCAGGTGGAGCCCGGCGTCACGGTCATGCCGATTTGTATTGCACACAATGAAATTGTGAGCAATATAGATCGCGTGGCCACGACGCAAATCCGCATCGACGCGCAGCTCTGCTTTGCGCTCTACGCCACCTCTCGGGCGGTGACGCAGGCCTACGGCCCGCTCCTGGCGCCGCTCGGCGTCACCTACCCCCAGTACCTCGTGCTGCTCGTGCTCTGGCAAGACGATGGCCTCAGCGTCGGGGAGATCGGCGCGCGGCTCTTTCTCGACTCCGGCACCCTCACCCCGCTGCTCAAGCGACTGGAAGTGCAAGGCCTGGTCGCCCGACGACGCGATCCGAAGGACGAGCGCGCGGTCCGCGTGTCGCTCACGCCGGCGGGCGGGCGTCTGCGTGCCAAGGCCCCGGGCATCGCGCACGACATCGCCTGCGCGCTGGACGTCAGCGCGGCCGAGGTGTCCGCGCTGCGCGGGTCGCTCCGCAAAATCCTCCACCACTATCGCGAAAACCCCTCACCCATCTCTCCTCGAGGTCGAAAGAAGACACCATGAAGGCTCTCTACACGGCACAAGCAAAGGCCACCAGCGGCGGTCGCGGCGGCTCGGTCGCGAGCGACGACTCGCGCATCTCTCACCAGCTCTCGGTCCCCAAGGGGCTCGGCGGCGACGACGGCCCGGGCACCAATCCCGAGCAGCTCTTCGCGGCCGGCTACTCTTCCTGCTTCGCCGGCGCGCTCGGCGTGGTGGCCCGCAAGGAGAAGAAAGACCCTGGCTCGTTCACGATCGACGCGAAGGTAACGCTCGGCAAAGAGGGCGACGCGTTCGCGCTCGCCGTCACGCTGAGTGGCCACTTTCCCACGCTCTCGAAGGAGGATGCCCAGCACCTGCTCGAGGCCGCCCACGCCATCTGCCCGTACTCGGTCGCCACGCGCGGCAACGTCGCCGTGACCCTCGCCGTCGTCTGACCTCCGATCCCGCTCCGAACAAGCGGCGGTCCCACCTCGTTGAGCCCTCCTTCGCGGTAAGCGCATATGGAAGCTTCTTCCGCGCCGGTCGGTGGCCTGACCTGTGGCGAATTGCCACGCGCGCGCGCGCTGCCTCTCGCGA
>JAYVXL010000846.1:0-10631 GCA_043785185.1 Myxococcales bacterium | reverse complement strand
CTCGAGTCGCAAGCCGACATCGGCACGGTGCGCGACGCGTACCAGAAGCTCGAGGCGCTCACGTTCCAGATCGCCGAGGGCCTCTACGGCGGCGGTGGTGACACGGGCGCGACCGCGGGCTGATCGCTGGGCGCGGACGGGGACGCAGTCCAGCCGCCCAGGAGCAGCGCCCCGATGACGAGCCCGGACTGCCTCGACGGCGGGTGCCGCATCGTCATCGTCCGCTGACGCGCCGTTAGCCGCTGCGCGCGGGCCGCACGAGGCCCATGCGGACCATGTCGAAGTATTGCTCGCCGACCTTGTACTCGTCCTTGAGCACGCCCTCGAACTCGAAGCCGAGCTTGAGGTAGAGAGCCTGCGCGGAGCGGTTGTCCTTGCGGACGATGAGCCAGAGCTTGTGCAGCTCGAGCTCGTCCCACGCGCGCGCGATCATCTGCGCGAGCGCCGCCGGGCCGAGGCCGCGCCCCTGGAATTTACGGGCGATCGCGATGAAGACGCGGCCGTTCTTCGCCGGCCAGTAGATCTGGTTGATCGAGCACTGCCCCACGTAGTCCTGCGCGAAGAAGATCGACCACGCGCGATCGGTCTTCGACGCGAGCAGCTGGTCCAAGTACGCGCGCTCCTCGTCCTCGGGGATGGGCGCCTGGCGGTTCGCGAAGTACTGCATCACGTCGCGGTCGTTCACCCACGTCATCACGTGCGGCAGATGCGCAGCGGCGAGGGGCTCGAGCCGAACCAGCATTCCTGGAGCATACCGCTCAAAAGGGGCGGTTCTACTCAATGGGTGCAGCGGATGTCGTCGACGAAGACGCCCCAATGCGCACCTCCAAGACCTCGACCGCGGAGCGCCGCCGAAACGGGCGACGCGCGCCGAAAAAGAATTTGCGTGCGCGCGGCAAATACTATGCTTCAGTACGCCGTATGGTTGGGGGGTGGCGATCGAGTCTCGTGCTGGTGGGCGCTCTCGGCGCTCTCGGCGCAGGAGCATGCGCCGCGGCGCCCGGCGGCGCGCCCGCGCGGGCAGACGAGACCGACGCGGGGCCGCCGCCCGACGCCGCCGCGATCCCGCCGAGCCCTGCCGGTGACGCCGCGCCGCCTCCACCCGACGACGCCGCGCCGCCTCCGCCCGACGCCGCGCCGCCGCGCGCCGACCAGCCGGCGATCGCGTGCGAGGACGCGCTCGACGCGGCGTACGTCACGCCGGTCGGCCTCCCGCCGCTGACCTCGGAGCAGCGCGGCGACGTCGTCCGCTGCGCGCCGGACACCGGCTACGCGTCCGCCGGCGACGCGCAGGCCGCGATCGCCGCCAAGGGCATCGCGCTGACCGCGACGAGCGGCGCGCGCGTCTACCGCATCCTCTACCGCACGACGCGCGGCGACGGCTCCGCGGGCGTGAGCTCGGCGCGCGTCTACCTCCCGACGGTCCCGCGCGCGCTGCCGCTGCCGGTGATCGCGGTCGGCCACCCGTCCGAGGGCATCGCGGCGAGCTGCACGCCGAGCAAGATCGCGACGTCGAACCGGGACCTCGCGCTCCCGTGGGCCGCGCTCGGCTACGCGGTCATCGTGCCGGACTACGCGGGGCTCGGCACGGACGGCGTGCAGGCCTACCTCGACAACCGCGACCAGGCCTACTCGCTGCTCGACGGCGCGCGCGCGCTCCGGAAGCTCCTCGCGAAGGGCGCCTTGTCGGACAAGGTCGCGCTCTTCGGCTACAGCCAGGGCGGCGGCGCGGCGCTCAGCGCGCAGGCGCTCGCGCGGACGTACGGCGCGGACGGCACGGTCGCGGCCGTCGTCGCGTTCGCGCCGCAGTGGGCGACGCGGATGAACTCGTTCGGCTACGTCTCGATCCTCCGCAACCCCGGCGGCCTCACGATCACGACCGGCCTGAGCAAGTCGGCGATCGCCGTTCTGCGCGAGTACGCCTACTTCGGCAACCACGGCGCCCCGCCGGCGAGCGGCTTCCCGGCGAGCAAGCGCAGCGGTTTGGGCGGCGCGATCACGTCGATGTGCCTCGTGCCGCTCGGCGGTTACATCCAGGCCTTCGAGCCGCGCCTCGGTGATCTCGTCGACGACGGCCTGCGGACGTCGCTGCTCGCGTGTGTCGACGCGAACGGCGTCGGCTGCGCGGAGCCCGGCGCGAGCTTCTACGCGTTCCTCTCGGACAACGTGCTGCACGCGGACCCGCAAGGCGCGCCCGTGCTCATCGTGCAGGGCCTCGCCGACCAGATCATGTTGCCCGCCGAGGAGGCCGCCTGCACGATCGACAAGCTCGTCGCCGAGGGCGTCACCCCCGACGTGTGCACCGATCCCGTCGCCACCCACGCGACGGTGCTGCCTCGCAACGTGATGAACGCGATCGGCTGGACGCAGGCGAAGCTGGGCGGCACGGCGCCGCCGGCGTGCACGAGCACCGGCATGCCGGCGTGCACGCCATGATGGCGCCCACCGACGGGCGCCGCGCGCGTGCCGTGCGCACGCGCGACGCGATCGTGAGCGCGGTGCTCGAGCTCGTCGCCGCGCACGGCAGCGCGCCGTCGGGGCCGCAGATCGCCGAGCGCGCGGGCGTCGCGCTGCGGTCCATCAGCCAGCACTTTCGCTCGCGCGAAGAGCTGCTCCTCGCCGCCGCGGAGGTGCACATGCGCGCGACCCTCGCGCAGGCGAAGCCGGTGCCGCCCGATCTGCCGCTCGCGGCGCGCGTGGACGCGTTCGCCGCCGCGCGCGCCCGCGAGCTCGAGGCGACGGCCGCGGTGCGGCGTGCTTCGGCGCGCTTCGAGGCGTCGTCACCGGCGGTCGCGGCCGCGTTCAAGCTCACCGCGCACGCGCGCCGCAAGGCGACGGGCAAGGTCTTCGCGGCCGAGATCGCCCAGGACGCCGAGCGTCGCGATCTGCTCGATCTGCTCGATTTGGTCTCGAGCGCGCGCGCGTGGGACGGCCTGCGGCGCGATCAGGGCGGCTCGGTCACGCTCGCGGAGCGGCGCATGGCCGCGCTGCTCCGCGCGGTCCTCGGGGTCTAACGACGGCGGCGCCCGTCAGTCGAGCGTGTCGTCGCCGTCGGCGAGCGCCGAGTCGGCGGGCGGCGCGAGCTGCGACGACGGCGCGCTCGACTTCGGCTCCGGCGCGACGAGCTTGCGCACGAGGTCCGCGCGGTTCGACACGCCGATCTTGCCGTAGAGTCGCCGAACGTACGTCCGAACCGTATTTTCGCTCAGCCCTGCGATCGCCGCGACGTTGACGCCGCTGTAGCCGGCCACGAGGAGGCGCGCGATCTCGCGCTCGCGGGGCGACAGCCCGTCCATCGCCGGCACGTTCGCCGACTCGGTGCGCTGCACGCGCAGGACGGCGCAGCGCCGGGCCCCGAAGACCGGATCGCCTTCGATGCGCGCGACCGCGACCACAGTGCCGTCGCCGAGGCGCGGCGGCGTCGGCAGCGCGTCGCCCCGCGCGCGCGCCGCCAGCTGCGACTCCGCCGCGAGGACGAGCTGCTCGGCGATGGGCGCGACGTCCTCCGCCCAGTCGACGCCGTGCTCGCGGTTGGCGGCCCACAAGACGCGCTTCTGATCGCGATCGACGACGAAGAGCGTGCCGCTCATCTTCGTGAGGGAGCGCAGCGCGGCCGCCTCCTTGGTGAGCTCGTCGTACGCCATCTGTGCGCGCGCCGCCGCGACGACGTACGGCGCGAGCGCCTCGATCGCGGCCGCGTCCTCCGCGGCGAACTCTGCCTCGGCGGCGCGCCGCTCCAGGCCGCACACGCCGAAGAGCACGCCGCCCTCGTGCAGGAAGACGATCATCGCGCGCGTGAGGCCGTCGGCGAGGGAGTTGTCGCGGAAGTACGGGAGCTTCTTCCTCTCGTCGTCGGGGTAGAGCTCGGCGGTCGCGTAGACGCGCCGCGTCGTCTCGACCACGCTCTTCGTCTCGAAGCCGAACGCCTGCGTGAGGCGCGTGTCCTCGGCCTGCGCGAGCGGCCGCGCGGCGCCATCGACGACGCGCGACGAGTCGGCGTAGGCGCGGCTGTCGTCCTTGCCGAAGCAGAAGAACGCGCCGGCTGCGGGCACCACTCCGCGCATCGCGTCCATGACGCGCCGGCGGAAGTTGGCGCGCGAGCCCGGCTGGACGACCTGGAGCTGGGCCGCAGCGAGCGACGCGGGGATCGGAGGGGCGGTGGTCACGGTGCGGTCTCCTCGTTCTGCCTGGCTAGAGCTATACTCCACCCATGTCCAACGACGCCAACACCACCCCCAGCGATCGCGCCGGCAGGGCGGCGGAGCTCGTCTTCGATTGGAACGAGGTGAACCGCAAAGGGCGTCTCCTCCCCAAGGCCTACACGCTCTTCGACGAGACGCTGCGCGACGGCCTGCAGAACCCGTCGGTGAAGGACCCGCCGATCGAGGACAAGCTGCGCCTGCTCCACTTGATGGAGGACCTCGGCATCCACGAGGCGGACGTCGGGCTGCCCGGCTCGAGCAAGCGCGCGTTCGACGACGTGCTCCGCATCTGCAAGGAGGTCGTCGACTGCAAGATGAAGATCAAGGTCGCGTGCGCCGGCCGCACCGTCGTCTCCGACATCACGCCGATGATCGAGCTCTCGCAGCGCGCCGGGCTGCCCGTCGAGGTCTACGCGTTCATCGGCTCGAGCCCGATCCGCCAGTACGCCGAGGAGTGGGACGTCGCGCTCATCGCGCAGCGGAGCTGCGAGGCGATCGACGTCGCGGTGAGGGCGGGCCTGCCGGTCGCGTACGTCACCGAGGACACGACGCGGTCGCGCCCCGACGTGCTGACGACGCTGTTCCGCGCGGCGATCGACCACGGCGCGACGCGCCTGTGCCTCTCCGACACGGTCGGCCACGCAACACCGGACGGCGTGAAGAACCTCATCGAGTTCACCAAGAGCGTCGTCGCCGGCACCGGCGCCAAGAACATCGGCATCGACTGGCACGGCCACAACGATCGCGGCTTCGCGCTGGAGAACGCGATCTGGGCGCTCGAGTTCGGCGCCGATCGCGTGCACGCCACGGCGCTCGGCATCGGCGAGCGCGTCGGCAACGCGCAGATGGAGCTCCTGCTCCTGAACCTGAAGCTGCTGGGCCAGCTCGATCACGATCTCACGAAGCTCCTCGAGTACTGCGAGACCGCCGCGAAGGCGACGGAGTGGCACGTGCCCATCAACTACCCGCTCGTCGGCCGCGACGCGTTTCGTACGGCGACGGGCGTGCACGCCGCCGCGATCATCAAGGCGATGGCCAAGGGCGACGCGTGGCTCGCCGACCGCATCTACAGCGGCGTGCCCGCGGGGATGTTCGGGCGCGGGCAGGAGATCTGCATCGGCTTCATGAGCGGCGCCTCGAACGTGAACTACTGGCTCGGCTCGCGCAAAATCAAGGGCGACGACGCGCTCGTCGCCGAGATCCTGAAGGCCGCGAAGGCGCAAGATCACATCATGACGGACGAGGAAGTTCTCGCCGTCATCGCGCGCGTCCGCCCAGAGGCGCTGGCGCGCTGACGGGACCTCAGTCGCCGTCGCCCGAGCCGGCCGTCAGCAGGGGGATGCTCGGCAGCGGTAGCGTGCCGAGGCGGCTGTCCGCGACGAGCTTCTGCACCTTGTCGATCTCGGCCTTTTCGCGGAAGAACGCGAGCTGCTTTTTCACGCGATCGCGCGCGAACTGCGTGCCGCTGTTGATCACGATCCCCTTGGCCGCGGCGGCGAGCGCCTCGGGGCTCGGCGGGCCGGCCTTGAGCAGCGCCTCCATCGTGCCGGCGATCTTGCGCGCGCGCTCGGTCACCTCGATCACGTCGGTCACCGTCTTCATGATCGCCTTGCCGCCCGGCACTGCGCCGAGCAGCATCTTGGCGTACGAGAGGTAGTCGGCGTCGCCGCGCCAGATCTCGAGCACCTGCTTGTACACGCTCGAGATGGGCAGGTGCGTGAGCGCGTCGAGCAGCGGCAAGAACGTGCCGAGGGCCTCGAACGTCTTGGTCTGCTCGACCTTCACCCAGCGCTTGAACGCCTCGCTCTTGCCGACCGCGTCGTAGAGGCGGCGCCCGTCGGCGAGCAGCTTCCCGCGCGCGTCGTCGCTCGGCGGGTACCCGCTCGGGCGAGGCTGCGCGGCGTCGGAGTCCTCCATGACGGCGACGAGGACCTTGTGGATGCTCGCGGCGAGCGTGCCGCTGCCGGCGTCCGTCGCGCGCGCGGTGAGGCCGACGGTGACGATCGACGCCTCCATCGTCTCGAGCTTCTTGCGATCGTCCTCGAGGCGCTCGAGGAGGAGCACCACGTTGTCCGTGTAGTCCTTGCGCGTGACTTGGTACGGAAGCTGGAACGGCACGTCGCCGCCCTTGTCGAGCTCGGCGATTTGCTGGACGAGACGGTATTGCTCGATGCGCCCCTCCTCGATCGCGTTGCGAATCCGCTGGGTCTGCCCGAGCAGCTGCGTCATCGCCCAGTTGAGGCGGCGGATCTCCTCGTAGTCGGCGTGAATGAACTCGCGCGCCTTCTTCCACGCCGCGGTCGCCGCGTCACGGTCGGCCTGGCTCATGTCGGCGGTGAACATGAGGCGCTCGGGGACCTTGCGCTCGATCGTGAACGCGCTCCCCTGCGGATCGACGCGCATGTAAAACGGCACGTCGCGCGACTGCAGCGCGTCCAGGGCGACGACGCCCTTCTGCGCGAGGATGCGGTACGCGCCCTCGGCGCCGTCCTTCGCGCCGCCGTGCACGGCCGCGTATTTCCCGGCGTAGAGCTCGTACGAGCCGTGCACCCACTCCTTGCCATAGAGGTGCGCGAGCGGCGCTTCGGCCGGCCGGCTCGCGCAGCCGAGCGGGAGCAGAGGCAGGAGCGGCGCGAGGGTGACGAGTGGGACGAGCGGGAGGAGCGGGACGGTCACGAGCCCGAAGGCGAGCGCGCGCCGAGGGACGAGGATGCCGCTCACAGCGGCGTAATCCCCGGCAAGTCGCCCATCTTGTCCTTTACGACGCCGGGCTTGCTGCTCGCGCGGCCTTCGGGTCCGGCCTGTCCGCTCTGCCCGCCGGAGCCTTGCGTGCCCGCGGCGCCGTCGCGCCCCGGCTGCGCGCCTTGCCCTTGGGAATAGCCGCCGGAGCCGGCCGAGCCGGCCGAGCCGGGCCCGCCGGCGCCGCCGGGCGAGCCGCCGGCGACGTCCAGCTTGAGCGCGCGCGCGATCTCGGGGAAGCGCGCGTCGACCACGACCTCGATCGCGCCGCCGGGCCCGCCGTTGCCGCCGTTGCCGCCGTTTCCTCCGGCGCCGCCGTTTCCGCCTTGGCCGCCGGGGTTGCCGCCGCCGCCGCGACCGCCGTGCCCGCCGTGTCCGCCGCTTCCGCCTTGGCCGCCGGGCCCACCCGCGGCGCGAAGGACGATCGGCTGGTCGATCGGCACGAGCAGCAGATCGTCGAGATCCCCGCCGATGCGGAGCGCGACGAGCTTGTCGTAGAACGGCGTCTTCACGAGCGTGGCGAAGACGGTCAGCTTCGGCCCCGGCTGGCCGCTCGATCCGTTGCCGCCAGGCCCGCCGTTGCCGCCGTCGCCGCCCGGCCCGCCCGCCGCCTTGTCCGAGCCGCTCTGCCCCTGCGCCCCCTCTTTGCCGGACGCGCCGCTCCCGCCGCTGGCGCCGCCGCCGCCGCTCTTTCCCGCGGCTTTGATGCACGCGTAGTCGGGCTTGTAGGTCGTCGTGAAGGTGAACTTGTCGGGTCGCCGCTTGTAGACGGTCTTGATCGAGAACTCCCTACCGGCCGTCGCGAGGACGCTCGGGTTGGGCGTGAACCACCCGTCGGGATCGATCTGCCCCTCGGCCGAGTTGAACGCGAACTCGGTGAAGTCGATCTTGTCGTTCTTGTTCACGCTGCCGCGCCCCTGCCATGTCTCGAAGGGCTTCGCCTGCTTCTCGCCCTCGAGCGCGATCTCGGCGAAGACGGCCATCTGCACGTCCTCGCGCGGGCAAATCGTCTTCTGCGGCTTGCGCACGTCGACGGCCATCGAGCGGACCTCGGCCTTCTCGAGGTCGACCGTGTTGCTGCCCGCCAGCTGGCGAAAGAAGCCGCAGCCGCCCGCGAACGTGGCGAGCAGCGCACCGGTGCCGAGCGCCGCGCGCGCGGCGGTGGGGCGAAACGTGGACGGAATCCGCATGGGCCTCCGCGTGGTACGTCGAAATGCGGGCATTGTCCCCTTCGAGCGCGGGGCTTTCGCGAAACCGACGGCGTCGCGACCCACGGCTACGTGTGCACGGGCACCTGCCCGAGCAACCGCCGCTTCACGTCACGAAGGAGCGGTCAGCTCTTGCACTGATCGATGGCGATGCTGCGGTCCCAGGCCTCGCCGAAGAGGGTCGTGTCCCAGCTCTTCGTGAGGTCGGCGCTGTCGGTGAGGACGGTGAGCTCGTGGGAGTTGCGCCAGGACTGAATGTCCTGATTCGCGCTGCCGATCACGTTCACCTGACCGTCCACCGAGAGATACTTCACGTGGCTGGCGGGGGGACGCGTGCCTTCGACGGCGACCTGGCCGTCCTTGGAGTACCACCGGATCTGCAGCTTCGCGCAGACGTCGGGGACGCCCGCGAGGATCTGGAAGAGGTCGGCCGCGACCGCCTCGTTGCCACCGCCTCGACCGGGGAGCGACTCGCCGGTCTCTTCGAACTTCTTCGAAAGGAGCAGCTGCACGGTCACGCCGCGGCGCACCGCGTCGACGATCGCCTTGCGGATCGCGGGCTCGTTGAGGTTCGGCGACTGGATGCGAACCTGCTTCGAGGCGAGCTCGACGGCGCCGAGGAAGACCTGTCCCTGCGGGTTGTCGTTGTTGGAGCTCGGGAAGGGTGCGCCGTTCTCGGGGTGGGTCGCGACGAGCATCGGCATGCAGGCGTTCGCGGCGAGCGCGGCGATGGTCACGGCCTTGGCGGGCTTCTGCCAGCAGGTCGGCGTCGGCGGACCGTCGGGCTGGCTCTGCTGCTCGGCTTCGCGTTGGCAGATCCATTGCCTGCCGTCGGCCCACATCTTCGCGAAGTCGGCGTGGATCGACTGCGCGACCTCGCCGTTCATCCGAAAGCCGGCGTCCCACATGTCCGGGTTGCGGCCGTAGTCTTGCGTGACGTTCGCGCCCATCACGATGGCCTTCGTGCCGTCGACGGTCACGGTCTTCGCGTGGTCGGCGCCGAGGACGCCGGTGGCCTGGAAGTCGACCAGCTGAAGATCGACTAGCTTGGGGTCGATCGGGTCCTCGGTGATCTGACGGTAGATGCGCCCGACCACGGTATCGGCGGTGGGGAGCACGCGATTGAGGAGGAGGCGCACGACGACGGGCGTGGTCGCGCCCTGCTCGCGGCGCTTCGCTTCGAGGCGCTTGATGCCCTTGATCACGCGCTCGGAGGGATCGCTGTCGATGTCCCAGCGCCACGTCTGCAGCTCCACGTCGTGCTCGGCCGAGGCGATGAGGTCTGCGACGGCGTCGAAGATGGGCTGGCCGCCGACGAGCACCTCGGACGTCGCCGCGTTCCGCTTCGTCACGAGCAGCGAGGCGGGGACGGCGCCCGCGTGGGTCGCGCGCTCGACGCGGCCCTGGATCTTCCCGAAGAGCGGGCTCGTCTTGCACGTTTGTTCGAGGTGGCTGTCCGACGAGTCCGTGCCGTCGGCGACGGGCGCCGCGCACGCGGTCGAGACGAGCGCGCCGAGGAAAAGAAGAGAAGAGGGGCGAAGGATAGGGCTCACGCCGCGAAGGACTTCAAGACGCGTGCCACACCTACCTGGGCACCCAATATCCTACTTGTACGACAAATCCGCGCCACCGGCCCCGACCGGAGGGGCCCGATCGGGCCGCGCCGGACCACGTCTGGCGAACGCGCGATCCACCGCGCTCCCGCTCAGCGGCAGCCTTCCGGGCCGCAGGTCGCTCCGTCCGCGAAGACCTCGAGGCGGGGCTCCATCGTCGCCCATCCGCGCTCGAGGGCGCGGAGCAGGGTCTCCGCAGGCTGCGCCCCGGAGATGGCGTAGCGCTCCCCGATGACGAAGAAAGGAACGCCCCGAACGCCGAGCTCGCGCGCACGGTCCTCGTCGGCTCGGACCGAGGCCGTCTGGTCGTCGCTCGCGAGGAGCGCGCGGACCTCTTCGCCGTCGAGTCCCGCATCTGCGGCGAGGCGTACGAGCGTCTCGGCATCCCCGATGGCACACCCTTCGGTCATGTACCCGAGGAGGAAGCGCTCCTTCACGGCGTCCTGCACGCCGCGCGCGTGCGCGAGATGCAGGACGCGATGGGCGTCGAACGTGTTGCCCGGCCTGATGCGGTCGAAGCGGAAGTCGAGGCCGTCGGCTTTCGCCACGTCGGTCATGCGGGAGATCATGCCGTCGGCCTCTCGCAGAGAGGAGCCGTACTTTTTCGCGAGGCGCTCGGCGTAGGTGACGGCGCGGTCGACCTCGCGCGGGGCCGAAGGGTCGAGCTCGAACGCGCGCCATACGATCTCGACGTCCTCGCGGTGCGGAAAGCGCGCGAGCGCCGCCTCGAGGTGGCGCTTGCCGACGTAGCACCAGGGGCAAGCGATGTCGGACCAGACGTCGACGCGAAGCTTCTTCATGGGGATGCGAAAATCTTAAGTCCGAGACGAGGCGCGCGCACGAAAACCATGACCGCCGAGCGGTCGCGC
>JAYVXL010000845.1:0-3293 GCA_043785185.1 Myxococcales bacterium | reverse complement strand
GTTCTGGCGCGACAGGCCCGGCTGGTCGTCCGGTTCGGCGAAGTCCCAGTCCTCCGCCTCCTTCGCGCCGGTCGTGCCGCTCGGGTTGCACGACAGGTCGCGAAACCGGCGCGGCACGTAGTCGTACGGCGTGAAGTCGGGCGTCGCGGTGAACAGATCGAACGGCATCGGCGCGTTCGCGATCGTGGCGGTCCAATACGGCTTGCCGAAGACGTGCGCGAAGATCTTGTGCACGCTCGCGATGTCGTAGTGCGCGCTCCCGACGTAGCCGCGCTTGATCCACGGCGACGCGAAGACGGCGATCGTGCGGTGGAGATCGACGTGATCGGCGCCGGTGTTCGGATCGTCCTCGACGACGACGATGAGCGAGTCCTTCCAGTACGCCGAGTGGCTGATGCCGTCGACGAGCATGCCGGTCGCCTCGTCGTTCGTGGCGATCGCGACGGCGGCGTTCGGGCGCTGCGCCGAGTGACCCCACGCGTGGTCGTTCACGAGCCACACGTAGTTGAACGCCGCCAGATCGCACGCGGCGCGCGCGCGCGCGGCGAGGTAGCAGGCGCCGAGCGTGTCGGGGATGGTCGACTCGGTCGTGCCGCCGGGCCACTTCGTGTCGCGGTAGGGGATGGCGTAGAGGTCGCCCATGTTCTGCACGGCGACGCCCGCGCCGTTCAGCACGTCGAAGATGTTGCCGGTCACTCCGGTCGTCGTCGGGCCGATGCCCGCCGCCGCGCCGACGCCGAACTCGCCGCGCCCCCAGATGACCGTCCATCGACGCTCCTCGTAGTCGCTCGTGCGGCCCATGACCGTCCACGCGTGCCCTTGGATCGACTGCTCGGCGTCCGAGTAGAAGTTGTCCAGGTGCGAGAACTGCTGCGCGAGCTTGCGCGCGTTCGGCCACACGTCGTCCATGCGCCCCGGCGCCATGACGAGCGCGGGATCGCCGTCCACGCCGGGGAGATCGCCGAAGAGATCGTCGAACGTCTTGTTCTCGCGGACGACGAAGAAGACATGCTTGATCTTCGTGCTCGGTCCGTCCTCCGGCTTCGCGGGGAGCGGGAAATCGTAGGGCGCGCCGTGGCACTCGACGGTCGGGTAGCCGGCGACCTTCGCGGGCACGCTCGCGGCCATCTGCTTCGCGCTCGCCGCGGCGAGCGCCGTCGCGTCCATGTACGGCACCGCCTGCACGCTCCCCTTCATGAGGCCGGCGACCTCGCCTTCGGTGAAGCCGCGCACCTGGCGGCCGGGACCGGTGCCGTGCCCCTTGCCGTTCGTGACGTAGACGGCGCCGTCGGAGGGGTCGACGGCCACGCCCGTCGGCCACCACGCCGTCGCGAACGTGCCGGCCGGCGTGAGCACCGGAGGCGTCGCGCCGAGGTCTACGTCGAAGACCGCGACGGCGTTCGAGTCGGCGAGCGTCACGTAGAGGCGCTTGCGCGGCGCGTCCCACGCGAGCGCGCTCGGCCCGGCGCCGTGCGGGACGGCGGGGTCGAGCGCGACCTTCACCTCGAGCGCGACCCTGCCCGCCGGCCGGTCGACGACGGAGAGCGTGTCGCCGAGCGAGTTGGCGACGACGGCGTAGCGCGCGCCCAGGAACGCGATCTCTTCGGGCGCCTTCCCGACGGGGATGATCGTCGCCTTCTTGCCCGCGACGTCGAGCTGCGCGAGGCGCATGACGTCGGCGTTGCCGCGATCGACGACGCCGACCCAGCACGTCGCGTACGCGGTATTTCCCGTAGGATCGTTGGGATCGAAGCGCACGGCGAAGACGTCGCTCGCGCCGACGTCGATCGCGCCGAGCGCCTTGCCGTACGTGGCGTCCTCGAGGCTGAACACGTAGACGTGGCTGTCTTTTCCCTCGCCGACGAGCAGCGTCTTGCCGTCGGCGGAGACGTCGAGCCCCTGGCCGACGACGTCCTTCGCGAGCGCGACGGCGCGGCCGGCGTTCTCGGTGAGCTTGCCGGTCGACGGGTCGAGATCGAACGCGAGCACCTTCGAGTCGGGCGTGCCGCCGGCGACGTAGATCGTCTTGGTGACCGGGTGGACGGCGACGCCGTAGTTGATCGCCTTCGGGATCGGATAGCGGACGTACGACGCGACGGGCTTGCCGCCGCCGCCGCGCAAGACCGTCGTGTCGACGGCACGAACCGCGTGCGTGCCGTAGCCGGCGTCGACGACGACGAGCCACTTGGTGCCGGGCACGAGCACGCTCGTCACCGGGAAGCCGCCGTCGACGTCGCTCTCGTCGAAGACCCACTCGGTCCCCGCGGGCGTGAGCCGTCGGCCGTCGGGGAGCACCACCGGCGCCGCCGTGAAGCTCGTCTTCGCGAGCGCGTCGCCCGTGCCGGCGTTCGCGACGCACGCGCCCGGGGCCGCGGCGGGCGCCGGCTTCGCGCCGTCGTCGTACGCCGGGCACGCGGGGTCGTGCGGCAGGCTCGCGTAGTCGGCGAGCGCCGGGCATCTCCAGGGCTTTTCCGCCTCGTCGCACAGCTGGCCCGACGCGCAGTCGAGCGCGCAGGACGGCGCGTCTTTGATCTGCGAGATGAGGTCGGACGGGTCGGCGTAGTGCGGGCCCGATGGACCGGGCGCGTGCTTCGAGCACGCGAGGGGCGCGCCGAGCGCGAGCGGCGCGACGAGTGCAACGAGCGCGAGCGTCGTCGCGAAGCGTCGAGTCATGAGCGACCTCCATCCGTCATCACCGGTGCCCCCGCGTCGGTCGACTCGATCGGCGGCCACGGCAGCTCCCAGCGCTTGTCGGTCGCGCGATCCCAGAGCTGCAGCTTCGTGCCGCGGCGCGTGGCGGGGAACATGACGCCGATGCGCGTGACGAGGTTCTTGCCGAAGAAAGGGACGGCGCGGATGCCACCGTCCTTCGGTTCGTCGCCCATGAGCGGAAAGTCGAAGCGTACGCGCTCGATGACCGTCGGGCCCTCGAAGAGCTCCAGCGCGAAGCGGCCCATCGCGCGCGGCGTCTCCTGCGGCGACGGGTTCTCGAGCCGATGCACCGCCACGAGGTACGCCTCGCCGCGCGCCCAGCGCAAATCGAAGATCCACTGGTCACGCTCGCGCATCGGGACGGGGTCCGGCGGCGTCTTCGAGATCGGCGCGCCGCGTGACGCGTCATTGGCCCCGGCGTCGCGGAGGGGGTCGGCGGCGAGGGCTGCGCCGGGGACGGCGAGCCCCCAGGCCAGCGCGCCGCCGGCGACGAGGCCAGCCGTCGCGGCGGCGAAGCGCAGGCGAATTGCAGGCATCGCTCGGATATCCCACGCCTTGCCGGCCGCGCCAAGTCACGCCTC
>JAYVXL010000844.1:0-3301 GCA_043785185.1 Myxococcales bacterium | reverse complement strand
CTTTCGACGGGATGCAGGCGGCGCTCGAGGTCGCGAGAGCGCAAGGGGGCGAGGTCTCCGGCGGCGACCGCGAGCTCGCGTCCAGCCACCCGCGTGCGTTCTACGTGCGCCCCGCGATCGTGGAGATGCCCTCCCAGACTCCGATCGTTCAGCACGAGACCTTCGCGCCGATCCTCTATGTCCTTCGCTATCG
The DNA here is from genome assembly GCA_043785185.1 of Myxococcales bacterium. Lineage (GTDB taxonomy): Bacteria > Myxococcota_A > Polyangia > Polyangiales > Polyangiaceae > JANYHK01. Next base: position 3,108 of record JAYVXL010000844.1, on the reverse strand, counting down.
CGACTTCGAAGAGGCCGTGTCGCTGCAGAACGCGGTGAGCCAAGGGCTGTCGTCGTGCATCTTCACGCGGGATCTCCAAGAGACGGAGCGCTTCGTCGCCGCGAGCGGGAGCGACTGCGGAATCGCCAACGTCAACATCGGCCCGAGCGGCGCGGAGATTGGCGGCGCGTTCGGCGGCGAAAAGGACACGGGCGGCGGCCGGGAGTCCGGCTCGGATTCGTGGAGGAGCTACATGCGCCGGCAGACGGCCACCATCAACTACTCGAACGCGCTCCCGCTGGCGCAGGGGATCTCGTTCGGGGCCTCCGAGCCTGCCACCTAGCCGAGCCTCGACGAGGCTAGTGCGCGAGCCACGCGCGGATCGCGCCGAGGTCCGCGTCGGAGAGCGTGACGCCGCTTCCGTACGGCGGCATGTCGCGCAGCTCGAGGACGCGCGCCTTCACGTCGCCCTTGTGCTTCTGCCAGCCGGCGCTCGTCGACAGATCGATGCCCGCCTGCCCGCCCGGCAGGTGGCACTTCGCGCACGCGCGCGCGAAGACCGGCTGGAGGTTCGCGCGCCACGCGTCGTCCCCCGACGGGCCGGTGCTCGCGGGCGTCGCGGTGGCGGGCGCCGTCGGCGGCGGGGCTGCAGCCGCGCCCGTGTCCTTTGCGACGCGCGTGAGCGCGCCGGCAGCGACGATCCACACGTCGCCGCTCGTCGACGGGAAGAGGCGCCCGCCCGGCGGCAGCGCTGCGCCGGTCGTGGCCATCGCGCGGCCTTCTTCGAGGACGCCGAGCTCCGGCCCCTCGGCGAACCACACGCGTCCGCTCGACGCGACGAGGCCGTGGATGGGGCCGAGCGTCGCGCGAAAGCGCAGCGTGAGCTCGCCCTTGTCGTTCTCCGCGTACACGGCGTCGGTCGTCGCGGCGTAGACGTGCCCCGCGCCGTCGACCGCGGTCGCCACGACGTCGCCGAGGGCGAAGCTCTTGGTCGCGAACGTCGCCGGGTCGACGCGGACGACGGCGCCTTCCGTGACGCCCGCGAAGGCGCCGCCTCCGCCGGCGAGCGCCGTGACGGGCACGCCGCCGAGGCGCACGACGTTGCCGTCACCGCGCGCGACGGCGAGGCCGCCATCGAGTAGGAACGCCGCGCCGCGATCGCCGAGGGGCGCCGCGCCGGTCACGCGAGATTTTTCGAGGCCCCAGCGCGCCGAGACGTCCTCGAAGCCCGCGCGCGCGCGCAGGCGACGGAGATGGCCGCGATCGTCGAGCCCGACGATCCATGGCGCGCCGCCGTCCGCCGCCGGGATCGTCGCCGCGCCCGTCCACTTCGCGACGGAGCGGTCGACGAGCGCCACCGCGCCCGACTCGAGCACCGTCGCCGCGCCGTCCGCGAAGACGACGACGTCGCTGCCGCGATCGGCGACGGCCACGACGCGGCCGACGTCGGCGTGCGTCGGGTTCCAGTCGACCGCGCGCGTCTGCAGGCGCGGCACACCGCCGTCGCGCGAGTACGGACCGGCGCCGCCGCACGCGCTCGCGAGGAGCAGCGCCGGCGCCACGAGCGAGAGAGCGCGGCTCATGCTTTGAGGAGCTCCGGGACGACCTCGCCGTCGCGCATGTATTTGCGGGGGCTAATCTTGAACGACGCGAGGAACGTGGCGAGCAGATCGGGCGGCCCCATCGCGCGCTCGCCGTCGCCGAACGTGCGCCACTTCGCCGGCAAGAGCTGCTCCGGATCGCTCTTGCCGAACACCTTGCCGCCGTGGAAGCGCGGCGAGACGACGAGCGCGGAGTTGTTCGGATAGTGGTCGCGCCCGCCTTGCATGTTGATCTGCGGCGTGCGGCAAAAATCGCTGACCATGACGATGTGCGTATGGTCCGCGAGCTTCTTGCCGACGAGCGTCGGGTGCGGCACGGCGTCGAGCGACTTGAGGAGGGTGGCGACCAGATCCATGGTCTCTTGAAGGAGTTGCGCGTGCGTGCGGTAGTTGGTGCCGTGCGTGTCGAAGCCGCCCAGCGCGAAGCTCACGCAGCGGACGACGTTGCGGGTCATCGCCTCTACCGCGAACGCCGCGTTCACGCTGCTGCCCCCGTGGAAGCGGCCCTTGTAATTGAACTGCGGGTGCGTCTTCTTCAGCGCCTCCGCGCTGAACGCGTCCGAGAGCTTCGAGCCGAGCATGCGCCGTAGCGCCTGCATCTGGAGGCCTACGCCGTTGAGGACGTCGGGGTACGCCGAGCGCGACGCGAGGTCGGTCGCCTCCTGCGAGAGCAGCGCGGTCACCTCGTCACGGTCGGCGTCGGTGTCGTAGACTTGCGCGCGCGCGAGGCTGCGGCTCACGCTGCCGATTTGACCTACGGTGAGCGGCACGACGCGCCGGTCGAGCCCGTCGCCGACGTACGCCGACGGGAACTGCACGCTCACGATCGGAAAGAGCTGCTCGCGCCCCATCTCGTTGGCGACCATCGTGTCGATCGACGGCGACGGGTTGCGGCCGCCGACGAGGTGGCGTCCCGTCGCGGAGAACGCGCTGCCGTCGGGGTGGCTCACGGTGTTCATCGCGAGGCCGTTGACGACCGTGATGCGGTCGGACACATCGAAGAGATCGCCGAGGCCCGGCCCGAAGACGGCGCCGGACTTTGCCTTCAGGAGCTCGAAGGTGCGCGTGCCGTCCTCCATCGGCGCGTCGACCCAGCGCCGCACCTGGGACGCGTCGGTGTTGTCGCTCGACGCGGGGTTGACGATCCCTTTCTTCTCGTTGCGCGGGTCGGCCCACAAGGTCACGTCCCACCCGCCGGCCGCGTGGATGAAGACGAAGAACTCGCCCGCCGGCGCGGCGGCGCCTGACGACTCGTCGGCCAGCACGCGCATCGGCATGCCGGCCAGGAGCAGCGCTTTCAGGAACGTGCGACGTTGCATGGTCTCTCCTTCGCGCCTCAGTAAAGGTGAAACTCGGGGTGGCGCACGAGGCCGTAACAGACGGTGGCCCACGCGGCCTCCTCGGGCGAGAAGCGCGGCTTGCCGCTGCTGGTCATGTGGCGCTTGAAGACGTCCCCATACAGCTTGAAGAAGCGCGCGGTGCGACCTTCCGGCGCGAGCCTCGCGGGGTAGGCGAGGAAGGTGCGGTG
>JAYVXL010000843.1:0-10680 GCA_043785185.1 Myxococcales bacterium | reverse complement strand
CCGCCACCGCGGCCGTCGTGGCCGATGCGCCCGCGGTCGCACCGACGCCGTTCACGACGCGCTCCATTCGGCCCGAACGATCATCGCCACGTCGTCGTCGCCCGCCTCCGCCGCGCCCGCCGCGGCGTCGCCGTAAAGCGCGCGCGCCTCGGCTTCGTCGCCGGCGGCGCCTCGGAGTCGTGCCCTCGCCACCAGGCAGCGCAGCGCGCCGCCGCACGCCGACGGCGCCAGCGCGTAGAGCGCGTCGGCGCGGTCGGCCTCGCCGCGCTCTTCGTGGCACGCCGCGAGGCCGAGCCAGCCGCGCTCGTCCGACGGGGCCACGGCGAGCATCGTGCGGAAGACGTGGAGCGCGTCGTCATGACGCTGCTGATCGAGCAGCCAGCGCCCCGTTCGGTAGAGGGCGTTGGCGGTGGCGAGGGTTTGGGTGCTCATGCTCAGCCCCGGATGTTGGAGACGACGGCCTTCGCCCCCTCGTGAAGCGTCTGCATCATCTGCGTCGTGAGCTGAATGGCGAGCTGGCGCTGCGAGACGATCGACTGGAGCTCGATCATCGTCATCTCGTTGTCCTTGCTCATTTTGTCCTGCATCGGCTTCAGGTCGTTGACCTGCGCCGTCCAGGCTTCGGCGGAGAAAGCCTTGATCTCGTCGTCGTGGATCATGTCCTTCGTGACGGGACCAATGCGGCCTCCTCCCGGAGCCTGCGGCAGATTCTCGATCTTGTTGCCGGTGATCGCGTTGTAGAACGCCGCGATTTTGCCCTTTACTTCGTCGCTGGAGGTCGCGTTGTAATCGGCGATCAGTAGGTTCGCGGCGGTGATGTGATTTTGGAGAGCCCCCGCGTCGTCATGGACCGCCTTGGGATTGATGCCGCCGGAGAAGGTGTTGAGGTCCGCCATCGTCTTCGAGAGGGCCTCGAGGTCTTTGTTGCGCTGCTGCTGACCTGCGAAGCGTTCGCGGATGAGCCCGTCGAGCGTGCTCAGCCGCGACGAGCAGTAGGCGAGGAGAGACTCGGCATCGAGCGTTGCGGTGGGCATCCCGGCGTTCGCGACGTCGGCGCCTCCGAACAGACCAGGGCTGCCGATACCAGGGGAGGGGGGGGAAACGGTGTTGCTCATGACGTGCTCCGGGGATGAGGTGGATGGGGATGGGAGAACTAAGCGCGGACGCCGAGCGCCCCGAGGGGGCGCGCGACGCCGAGCGGGGCGGTGCGGGCGTCGAAGTCGGCGAGGACGGCCTCGTCGAGCGCGACATCGGACGGGATCGAGCGCGCGAGCTGCGCCGTGACGGTGAGCTGCGCGTCTTGCGCCGCGAGCTCTGCGGCGAGGTCTTCGAGCGTGGGCGTGGGCTTCATGCTTCCCCATCGGCACCGCCCCCGCCGAGTTGCCCGAAATCGCTCGGCCGCCGCGCTTTTGCCCGCGCGCCTTACAAGACCCGCTGAATCCCCGCTCCGATCGACCACGAGCTCGACCCCGCGCTGCCACCCGCCACGTCCTCGCGCACGTTCCCGGTCACGTACGGCCGCCACTTGCCCGGGAGCAGCGTGACCTTTCCGCCGACCGTGTGCCCGACCTCGCTCGGCACCACCGCGTACGAGGCGAACTGGTAGAACGCGCGCACGGTGATCCAGCTCCAGCGCTGCCCGAGCTCGGGGCGGAGCGACCATCGCGTCGGGAGGACGGGCATGCCGGCGCCCCAGCTCGTCGCGCCGCCGCCCGGGAGCGTGCCGGCGAAGAACCCCGCGTCGCCGGGGCTGCCGCGATCGTAGACGTAGTACGCGACGTCCGCGCCGACCTCCGTGTGGTCCCAGAGCGTGAGCGTCGTCGTCACGCCGAGGCGCGCCTGCTCCAGGGTCGAGCGCTTCGGGGCGGCGGCGTCGCCGTACGCGTTGCAGCGCGTCGTGCTCCTGCCCGAGCACTGGGCCGCGATCGTGTCCGCGGCGAGCACGCCGGCGGGCTCCTCCACCGCGCCGAGGCGCTGCTCGCTTCCGAAATGGGTGTACGCGGCGCTCGCGTCGACGGTGACGTCGACGGCGTGCTCCTCCTCTTCGTCGAACGTGTCGTACGCGGCGTCGATCGCGACGCCGGCGTTCCATCCCGTCGCGACCGTCGAGGTGTCCACCGTCGTGCCTTGCCCGCCGCGCGGCGCGTACGTCAGCGACGAGACGACGTCGCGGCGCGCGGACGGCGAGCCTGAGACGTCGAGCCCGAGGGCGACGTGGCTCGACACGTCCGCCGAGACGCCGAGCGCCCCTTGCCAGACCCAGTCGCTGCCCGCGCGGAGCACGGTGCCACCCGTCGGCGCGCCCGCAAAATCGTGCGTCAAGCGCATCGACGCGGCGAACGACAGCGCGTCGCTCGCCTGCCAGCGCCCCGCGAATTTCTGGTACTCGAACGGCGCCGACGCGATGGTCGGCGTGGGCTTGGACTGCCCGCCGCCGACCTCGCCCGTCACCGAGCTCGCCGCGCGCGCCTCACGCGGCGCCACGATCGCGACCAGCGCGGCGAGTACCGGGAACACGAACGCCCGACGTCGCGGGAGGCGCAACGCCGGGCGGTCCATCGCGCGCATCTAGCTCGAACGCCTCAGTGGCGGTGACCTCGGTCGCCGCGGAGATCCTTCCGGTCGTGCGCGAGGTCCTTGCGATCGGCCTTGAGATCCTTGCGGTCCTCGGCCGCGTCTTTGCGGTCGCCCTTCAAGTCCTTGCGGTCTTGGGCGATGTCCTTGCGGTCCGCCTTGAGGTCCTTGCGATCCTTCTGCGCGTCGGCGCGGTCATGCCGCAGGTCCTTCTCGTCCCGGCGGAGGTCCTTCAGGTCCTTCTGCGCGTCGACGAGGTCGCCCTTGGCGAGGTCCGCCTTGAGGTCCGCCTTGTCCTTCGCGATGTCGGCCTTGTCCTTGGCGATGTCGCGCTCGTCCTTGCGGAGGTCCGCCGCGTCCTTGCGGGCGTCGGCCTTGTCGCGCTTCAGATCGCGCTCGTCTTTGCGGATGTCGGCGCGATCCTGCTTGAGGTCCTTGGCATCGTGGCGGATCTCGACCTTGTCGCGCCGGATGTCCTTCGCGTCGTCGCGGACGTCGTCGCCCGCGAACGCGGCCGTCGGCAGCAGGCTAAGGGCGGCGGTGATGAAGAGGGGAGCGAATCGGTTCATGGTCATCTCCTTCGTGCAGGAGACATTGCAGGCACCATGCCGGCGCGCGCGCCGCGAAAGACCGCGAATTTAGCCCTCCGCGCGTGAACAGCGGCCCGTCCACCCCCGGGTCCGCGCGGTTCAGGGGCGCCGGCGCATCACGCGGTGAAGATGCCGCTGACCTCGGCGAGGATCTCCGACTCCTTCATCTTCTTCGCGAGCGCGAGCTCCTTCATGAGGATGCTCTTGGCCTGATCGAGCAGGCGCCGCTCGCCGAAGGAGAGGTCCTTGTCGAACTTGAGGCGGTACATGTCCCGGAGCACCTTGGCGATCTCGTGCGGCTCGCCGCTCTTGATCATCTCGGTGTACGCGCGGAAGCGACGGCTCCACGGCTGCAAGTCCACGGCGACCTCGCGCGCGCGCATCGTCTCGAGCACGAGGTCGGCGTCCTTCGCCGTCATGATCGCGCGGAGCTGCGCGGTCGTGGAGCCGACGGGGACCATCACCTTCATCCCGTTGTCGAGGATCTTGATGACGTAGAAGTCGCTCGTGGTACCGCCGATCTCGCGGCGGTCGATGGCCATGACCTCGCCGACGCCGTGCGACGGGTGGACGGCCTTGTCGCCGACCTTCAGCTTGATCGGCGGGCCGGGCGGCGGCGGCGGCATCGTCGACGCGGGGCGCAGGCTCGGCGGGCGCGACGGGCGCATCAGCCCCGTGGAGACCGGCGCGACCGAGGGCGGCGGCGTCGTCGCCGGCGCGGGCTCCGCCGCGGCCGGAGGCGCGGGCGTCTGCGACGGCAGGCGGGCCGCCGGAGGCTGGCTCGGGCGCGCGACGGCGGCCGGCGGGCTCGTACGGGAGGCGGCGGGAGGCTTGTTCGAGGCGCGCTTCGGGAGCGGACGGGCGGGGGCAGGGACGGGGGAGGACGGGGTGCGTGCGGCGGTGGTGCGGGGTGCGGGCATTTGCGGACGGGGACCTCGGGTTGGGGGGCCCCGTATCACTGCTAACGATCGGGCGTCAACGGGGGGGTGCGGTCGCGGCGGGCGCGCGGCTTCCATAGCGCATGATTTCATCTACTTGCGCGTCCACCGCGGCGTGCAGTCCGCGCGTGACGGCGAGCGCGTCCACGGCGACGTCGAGGAGGAGCGCGTCGGGCGCGGCGTCCGCGGTCGGAGGGCGCAGCGGGTGGTCGAGGCCGCAGAGGTGCCCGAGCGGCGAGGCCGCGAGGGTCTCGAAGACGACGAGCAGGCGCGCGGCGGCGGCGGGCCCGTCGTCCCCCCACGCGCCAAGAAGCGCGAGCCGCACCTCGGCGGGCGTGACCGTCCCGGCCGCGGCGCGCGCCGGCGGGAAGCGGACGGCCACCGCCACCGCGGTCGTCGCCACGAGCAGCCCGCCCAAGCTCCGCGCCTCGCCGTCGAACGGGCCCGGCGCGAACGCGCGCAGCGGCGCGTCGCCGACGAGCTCCGCCGCGCGCGCGAGCAGCGCGGTCTTGAGCGCGGGCGCCGCCTTCTTGAGCCGCCCCTCGGCGAACAGCTCCACGGCGCGCACGCGATCGAGCCTGCCTTGCTCGAGCGCGAAGGCCCCCGTCCCGAGCAGCGCGAGCTGCTCGCGCCCGCTCGGCCCGTCGGCGAACCCTTGCCCCCACGTCCGCACGAGCCGGCTCGTCGCGTCGCCGGGCCGGTCGATCGCGCGCCCGCTCACCTCGCGGAGGTGCGCCGTGAACGCGGCTTCGACGCGCGCCGCATCGACGCGCGCCTTTGCGACGAAGAGCGTCGTCTCCGCGTAGCGCGCGACCGCGAGCTGCTCCACCGCGCGGACGTCGAGCGCGTTCTTCTCCGCGAACGCGGCGAAGCGCGACTCGGGGACGAGCTCATGAATCGTGGGGATGAGGTCGGCGCGCGCCGCGAGCTCGCCTGGCCGCGCGAGCACGAGCCACGCGAGGCCCGCCGCAGGCACGAGCTCTGCGACGTCGCCGGTGCGGAGCGGGGACGCTGGCGTCGGCGCGGGTGCGACGGCCGCGGGCGACGGTGCGCCGCACGCCGCGCACAGCGCGAAGGCGAGCGCCGCGTGCGCGAGCGTGGCGCGCGGCGCTCGCCCGCGACCGCTCAAGAAGCGACCGTGACGTACGCAAAGCGCCGATTCTTCGAGCCGACCTTCAGGAGGTAGCGCTTGCCGATCTCGAGCTGCAGGTTCGCGTCGCTCACGCGGGCGCGATCGAGCTCGACGCCGCCTTGCTCGACCAGCCGCTTGCCTTCCCCCGTCGACTTCACGAGCCCCGCCGCGCTGAGCGCCTTGGCGATCCAGAGCGTGGCCTGCTCCGTCTTCACCGTGTGCTCCGCGATGTCGCGCGGCAGCTCGTCCTCGAGGTACGCCTTCTCGAAGTCGGCGCGCGCGCCCGTCGCCTGCTCCGCGCCGTGGAAGCGCGTGATCAGCTCGCGCGCGAACTCGTGCTTCGCCGTGAGCGGGTCGCCCGAGCCTCTCAGCGCCGCGAGCTCTTCGTTCGACTTCGCGCTGAGCAGCTCGAAGTACCGGAAGATCACCTGGTCGTCGATCTGCATCACCTTGCGGTACATCGTGAGCGGCGGCTCCAGCAGGCCGATGTAGTTGTCGGCGCTCTTGCTCATCTTCTTGCCGGTGACCTTGCCGTTCTCGATCTTCGCGTCGATGCCCTCGAGGATCGGCGTCGTCATCACCATCTGCGCGCGCTTTCCGTACTTCGGCATGATGTCGCGGCCGACGAGCAGGTTGAAGAGCTGGTCGGTGCCGCCGAGCTCGATGTCGCACTCGAGCGCGACCGAGTCGTAGCCCTGTAGGAGCGGGTAGAGGAACTCGTGCTGGTAGATCGGCTTCTGCTTGGCGAAGCGGTCGCCGAAGTCGTTGCGCTCGAGCATGCGCGACACCGTCATCTTCGCCATCAGCTCGAAGATGTCCGACGGCTTCATCGCGTCGAGCCACTCCGAGTTGTAGCGGAGCTCGGCGGTCGCGCCGTCGAGGATGAGGAACGCTTGCTTCGTGTACGTGACGGCGGCTTCGCGCACCTGCTCGCGCGTGAGGCGCGGGCGCAGATCGTTCTGGCCGGTGGGGTCGCCGACGGTCGCGGTCACGTCGCCGACGAGGAAGATGACCGTGTGCCCCAGGTCCTGAAACTGCCGCAGCTTGTTCATCAGCACCGCGTGGCCGAGGTGCAGATCGGGGCGCGTCGGATCGAAGCCGGCCTTCACGCGCAGCGGAACGCCGCTCGCGCGCGACGCGGCGAGGCGCTCCTCGAGCTCGGCGCGGACGTGCAGGTCGACGACGCCGCGCGTGAGCAGCGCGAGCTGCTCGTCGACAGGGAGAAACGTGGGCATGGCCCCTATGTAGCAAACGCGCTGGCCCTCCGGGGTGCGTCGAGAAACGCCTCGAGAGGGCGCGGCGGGGGAGGAGGCGCCGCGGCTTATTTTTCTCCCGGGCTGGTGGATCGTCGCGCCCGCGGTTTCGGCCTTCCGGCGCGCGCATTCCATCGGAGGCGGACGGGGCGGGGCGACGAAGCCCGTGCGATATCGGACACTTCGAGAAAAAGTGCACGGATTCGCCTACATGGCCGCACCTTTGCAGACAGCCGTGTATGCGCCCGGTTGCCACCACCCTCGCCGTCATCGCCTCCTGCCTCGGTCTCCTGCACTGCGCGGCGGGCTCGCCGACGGCGGGCGACTCGCTCGACCCGCATGCCAGCGGGTGGCCGTCGGCCGACGTGAAGGACGCCGGCGCGCCGCCGCCGAAGAGCAACCCAGCGCCCACGAGGGGTGACGTGGATGCGGGCCCCAAGGTCGTGGCCGACGCCGGCGCCGGGCAGCCCCCGCCGGAAAAGACGCCCCCGCCGACCCCCGTCGCGGCCCCCGGCCCGACCTGCACGGCGCTCGCGGCGTGCTGCGACAAGCTCGCGAACAGCTACGAGCAAGTCGGCTGCTTGCTCGCGACCGGCAAGAAGAACGAGCTCCTCTGCGGCGGCGCGATGATCACCTTCAACTGCGCCGCGGCGACGAACCCGTCGCACGGCCCTACGTGCGCCGGCCTGAGCGAAGGCGCGCTCTACTGCGGCAACGACGGCCCGAGCGGCGACCCGAACACGCTCTACCAGTGCAACGGCGGCCGCATCTCGATCCGCCAGCAGTGCGCGAATGGTTGCAAGATCAACCAAGGCGTCGACGACGCGTGCGCGGCGGCCGGCGGCACCGGCGGTCCGCCCCCGAGCGCGGGCGGCGTCACCTGCGTCGGCTTCCAGGGGAAGTTCTGCGGCGCGGACGGCGTCGGCGGCGACCCGAACACGCTCTACACCTGCGCCAACAGCGCCAACCCCACGTCGAAAGAGGTCTGCGCGAACGGCTGCGTGACCAACCCCAACCCGAGCCTCAACGACACGTGCGCGACCGCGCCGCCCGCGGGCGGCGGCACCGGCGGCGCCGGCGTCAGCTGCGCGGGGCTTCCGGACTTTAAGTATTGCGGCTCCGACGGCGTCAAGGGTGACCCGAGCACCCTCTACACGTGCGTCGGCGGCAAGCTCACCGGCTCGATGCCCTGCGCCAACGGCTGCACCATCGGCGCGAGCAACACCGACGACTACTGCAGCTGACAGACCTCGACAGAGACGACCGAGGTCGCGTCAGTCGTCGGAGTCGTCGCCGCCGGTGATCGCGAGGTGCCGGCTGTTGTTGACGAGCTCTTTGAGCTCCTTGCCGACCTTGAAGAACGGCAAGCGCTTCGCCGGCACCGGCACCGGCGCGCCCGTCCGCGGGTTGCGGCCGGAGTAGGGCTTGTACGGGCGGACGGTGAAGCTCCCGAACCCGCGAATTTCGATCCCTTCGCCGCGCTGCAGCGACTCCGTCATCGAGTCGAAGACGCAGTTCACCACGAGCTCTGCGCGGGCTTTCGTCAGCTCGGTGCGCGCGGCGAGCGCGTCGATCAGTTCGCTTTTGGTCATGATTTAGTCGTCCGAGTCGTCACCGCCGGTGATGGCGAGGTGACGGCTGTTGTTGACGAGCTCCTTGAGCTCTTTTCCGACCTTGAAGAACGGCAGTCGCTTTGCGGGGACCGGCACCGGCGCACCCGTCCGGGGGTTGCGGCCGGAGTACGGCTTGTACGGACGGACGGTGAAGCTGCCAAACCCGCGTATCTCGATCCCCTCGCCGCGCTCGAGCGACTCCGTCATCGAGTCGAACACGCAGTTGACGACGAGCTCGGCGCGCGCCTTCGTGAGGTCGCTGCGCAGCGCGAGGGCGTCGATGAGTTCGCTCTTCGTCATGTCGTCTCGGCGGCGCTTCGGACACCCACGAGTTGTTCGAAGGTCCGAAAATCGCTCCTAAAATCGGTAACAGAGCCACCGTGCGAAGGTCAATACGCGCTTTCCTCGTCGACGAGAGTTACGTAATCGATGGATATTGCTTCATTTGTTTCGACCTCGAGGATCGCCGAGGGCGGCTCGAGGTCGGCCAACTGCTCGGGAAGTCGTTCGGCTTGGTCCCGCGCGCCGTCGCGCCAGCTCCACGTCGCGCGCGGTTCTCGGTCGCGCAGGCTCGCATCCGTCATGCGCGCGTAGAGACGCAGGACGGCGTCGGCGCGGGAGCCGCGGTGCACGACCGCGGGCTGGACGCGCCAACGTCCTGCGCGCGGGATTGGCAGCTCGACCACGGCTCGCGCGCGCGCGGGCGGTTCGGCGGCCCGAAGCGTGAGGACGCGTCCGCCCGCGACCCACTCGGGCGCGGCCCAGCCGCCGCGCTGCATGAGCGGAGGCCAGTCGGCTTCGGTCTCGAACCTCCACGCGCTCCCGCTGAGCTCGGTCGAGCCCGTGAAGCGCGTGATCGTGGGCGGCTCGGCGCCGCTCGGCGTCCACGCGTAGACGTTGGCGGGCGGGTTTCCTAGGCGCGCGACGAGCAGGCGGTCGTGGTCGTCTCCGCGGAGGCGCGCGGCGACGAGCCCTTTGGCGGGCGTCGCGTCCGGATCGTGCGCGAGGTTCCATCCGTGGTCGGTCTCGAGGAAGAGGACGCCCGCCGTGACGTTCGCCTCGCGCACGCGGTCGGGCTCGAACATCGGCCGACCTCCATCGCGCGCCGCGAGCGCGACGTGCCCGAACGACGCGTGCACCGCGAAGCCCGCGAGCGAGAGCGCGAGCACCGCGGCGGCGCGGCGCGCGAAGGCGACGCGCGGGAGAAGCTCGGCGACGGCGAGCGCGACGAGCGCGTGCTCGACGGGCAGCACGTCGGCGAAGAAGCGCGCGCCGCCACCGGGATAATTTCCATCGAAGTAAAACGGCGCGTACGCGAGCACTTGGGCGAAGACGAGCGCTTGCCCGAGGCGCGCGCGCGGCGTGCGCGCGGCGAGGACGAGGAGGGCGAGCGGCTCGAGATTCGCGACGTCGGTGAGGTGCAGGTGCAGTCGGCGCAGCGTCGTACCGAGCGCGGCCGTGAGGCCGTAGCCGCCGGCGAGGCGCGCCTGCACGAAGTCGCCGTGCTCGAAGAGGCAGCCCACGCCGCGGCCGAAGCCGTAGCGGAAGCAGCCGGGCGGGCCGTCGCTCGCGGCGTAGTACGCGAGCTGCGCCGAGCCGGCGGCGGAGCCCGTGGCCGCGACGTTCGCCGCGGCGAGGAGCGCCAAGCCGGGGACGGTCGCGGCGAGCGCCGCCGCGAGCGCGCGCGGCCGCCGCGGCGACGTCCACGCGAGCACGCCGACGACCACGCCGATCGGCAGCGCGCTCACCGTGCGCGTCGACGCCGCCCAACCGACCATGAGCCCCGCGAGCGCGAACGCGCGCACGTGTCCGGTGCGCTGCCCGGAGAGCGCGCACGCGAACGCGACGGTCACCGCGAGCGCGGTCGCGCCGTGCGCCATCGTGTCCGCGGTGTGGTAGCGGAGCGCCGCGCACGCGAGCGACAGGAGCGCCGCCACGCGCGCGACGGCCTCCGCGTCGGGGCGCGGCGACCACGCGCCCGCCGGCCCGCGCGTCTGCGCGAGCTCCCGCGCGGCGGCGTAGGTGGCGACGGCGAGCGCCGCGGCGAGCACCGGACCGATCACCATCGGCGCGCCCAGCTTGAAGCCGAGCGCGAGGAGGAGCGGATACCCGGGCGGGAAGATGCCGGCGAGCGTCCCCGGCTCGTGGAAGAGGAGGAAGCGGCCGCGAAAGCTCGCCGACACCTCGGGCGCGTGAAACGTGAAGCCGCCGTGCGAGAGCGCGCGCCCCTGCAGAAAATAGCTGGTCGCGTCGATGATGCGCGGGCCGCCGCGCAGGTAGTGCGCGACGTAGCCGAGCGACAGGAACGCCGCGGCGAAGGCGACGAACGTGAGGAAGAGCCCGCTGGACAGCGCGGCGCGTTCGCCGCGGGCGCCTCGACGCGCGGGGAGCGTCCATCCGACGACGAGCACGACGCCGGCGGCCGCGAGCGCCGCCCACGCCGGCCCGTCCGGCGGGCGCTGCCAGGTCCCGAGCAGCTGCGCGAGGTGGGTCATGGCGCGCCGCCCGACCTACTGCGTCGCCCAGACGTGGTAGTCGATGAAGTCGTCGGGACCGTCGTTTGCGAGCTCCACCTCGAGC
>JAYVXL010000842.1:0-10692 GCA_043785185.1 Myxococcales bacterium | reverse complement strand
TCACGGCGTCGAGGAGGCGCAGGGCGTTCAGCTCCTCGCTCTCGAAGTCGCGCACGAGCCCGCACGCCACGCACACGTAGTGGTGGTGCCGGTCGAGGTTCACGTCGAAGCGAACGGCGTCCCGGTTCGGGCCGAGCGTCGTCACGAGCCCGAGGTCGCGGAGCATCCACAGCGTCCGGTAGACCGTATCGAGCGACACGGTGGGGACGCGCAGCTGAACCGCTCGGAACAGCGTCTCCGCGTCGGGGTGTTCTTCGGACGCCGCGAGCTCGCGAAAGATCTCGAGCCGCTGGTGGGTGAGCTTCACGCCCGCCTCCCGCACAGCCGACGTCAGGCGATTGAGCCTCTTTTCGCTCCGGCTCGTCTCAGAGTTGCGCATGATTCCTACCATCGAATGGTCCGCAAGTAAGAACGTACAGGCATTCTCGTCGAATGAGAAGTGGGATTCGAATTCGGGGGGATCGCCGATCCGCGGTCGTGACACGCGCGTAGACGACGGGAGCCCAGTTTGTGCTCGCACTCACAACGGAGCCTTTTCTCATGCAGGTCGCGATTCGCGCGGTATCCGGCATCACCCTCGTTGCGTTCGCGACGATGGGCTTTTTGCACACGAAGGCCGGCCATCCGCTCCTCATGAAGCTCGCGGCCGTGGCCGGCTGTCCGGTCGGTGGCGCCAGCGCGGCTGAGGTCGACGCCACGAGGCGCGCGGCGCTGGCCGTCGATCGCGGGACCGAGCCGGCGCCCGCTCACCCCGCGCTGGGATTCGCGCTCGATCGCGCGGGCGTCGGCGAAGTGCGCGCGTGGGCCGCGCGCGTCGGGGCGCAGTGCGTCGAGGAGCGTGACGCCACGTTCGTCCGGTGCACGTCGGTCGCGTCGAGCGCGCTCGGGCGTCCGGGCGGCGAGGGCGCGATGACCGAGCTCGCGTTCGCGTTCGCGCCCACGGGTGCGCTCGTCAGCGTCTCGACGCTCTACTCGGGCCGCGACCCCGACGACGCCGCCCGCATCGCGCGCGGCGCGAAGGAGGCGCTCGAAGCAGAGCTCGGGCCGTCCCCACGCGCAGCGGGCTCGTTCGACGCCGCCGGCACGACCGCGGCGCTCCACTACCGCTTTCGCGACTACGCGGCGGACGTGATCGCGACGCAGGTTCCCGGCTCCGGGTTCGTCGTCCGCGAGCATTACATGTCGACGCTGTAACGGACGCGCACGCTGAGACTTCGCACGCTCCCTCCGGAGCGACGACACCGAGACGGTTTCTTCCATTGAGGAGGTATTTCATGAAGACGATGACGATGGGATTCGTGGCGGGCGCGATCGCGGCAGTGGGGGTCGCGGCGTCGATCGGGTGCAGCAGCAGCAGCACCAGCGGCAGCGGCAGCAGCGGGGCCAGCGGGAGCAGCGGCACGCCGGGAGCGCTCTACACCCGATTGGGCGGGCACGCGGGCATCCGGAAGGCGATCAACGCGATCGTCGCCGAGGAGCTCAAGGACCCCGAGATCGCCGCGTTCTTCGGGAAGGTCGGCACGCCCGGGCACCCCACCGCGAGCCAGATCGAGGAGTGCTTGACCATCCAGCTCGGCCAGGCCGCCGGCGGCCCCGAGACCTACCCGGCGATGGCCGAGGGCTTCCAGTGCCGCTCGATGTCCGCTTCGCACGCGGGCCTTCACATCCCGGCCTCGTCGTTCGACAAGTTCGTCACGATCGCGGCCGGCGTCCTCAAGTCGGCCGGCGTCGCCGACGCGGACATCACGACCATCGGCGGCGTCCTCAACAGCACGAAGACGGACATCGTCGACACCGCCGCGGCGGCTGACGCCGGCGGGGGTGGCTGAATCGCGCATCGACGTCAGCGACTGTCGCGCCCGCGCGCGCCGGGGATGTCTCCCGGCGCGCGCGCGGCGTTTTGTGGGCCCGTCGAGAACCTTCGCGGAGCGGTCTCTCCACCGTGACCCGGAGAGTCACGATGACGACCAGGCGAGTCACGGTGTTACGCACGATCGCGCCCCCCGCCGAGGCCCGTCGCGCGCGCTTGCGCTTGAATGCGCCGGGCGAGAGCCGCGCGGCGAACGAAGAAGACGACACGCAACGCGCGGATCGAGCCTTGCACTACGGGCGGGCATGAAGCGTACATTCTGCCAGCTCGTCGCGTTGGTCCTCGTGTCTGCACCCAGCGCGGCGTATGCCGCCACGCTCTCCGTCGGGCCCGGCAAGACGTACAGCAAACCGTGCGCGGCGATCGCCGCCGCGCAGGCCGGCGACACGATCGAGGTCGACGCCGCGGGCGCGTACGACGGCGATCACTGCCAGTGGACGACGGACAATTTGGTCGTCCGCGGCGTGAACGGGCGCGCGAAGATCAACGCGGGCGGCGACCCCAACAACTCCTATGGCGGGAAAGGCATCTTCGTCATCGCGGCGCCGAACGCGACGGTCGAGAATTTCGAGCTGGCGGGGGCCGTCGTCGCCGATAGAAACGGCGCCGGCATCCGCCACCAAGGCACGAACCTCATCGTGCGAAACTGTTTCTTCCACGACAACGAGAACGGGATCCTCGGCTCCCCGGCTACGGCTGCAACGGGAGATGTGCTCCTCGACGCAAGCGAGTTCGCGAACAACGGCGCCGGCGATGGCCAGACGCACAACATGTACCTGGGCCCGTACGCCAAGATCACGCTCCAGTACTCCTATTCGCACGGCGCGAAGGTCGGTCACCTGGTCAAGCTCCGCGGCGTCGAGAACCACGTGCTCTACAACCGCTTGACCGACGAGCCGGGGACGACCGCGAGCTACGAGCTCTCGTTTCCCAGCGCGGGCACGTCCTTCGTCATCGGGAACATCATCGAGCAAGCGGACTCGTCGCAGAACTCCGCCATCATCGACTACGCGAGCGAGCCGGGGACGCTCAACCCCGACCTCCATCTTTACGTCGTCAACAACACGATCGTGAACGATCGCATCAACGGCGCAACGTTCGTCGCCAATCACGACACGACCACGCCCACGCTCATCATGAACAACATCTTCGTCGGCACGGGCTCGATCACGTCGCAGGCGAACGCCGTCCTCACGACGAACTTCTCGGGCGGCGACCCCAAGCTCGCGGGGCAAGGGACTTACGATTACAAGCTCCTCGCCGGATCGCCGTGCATCGACACCGGAACAGACCCCGGCATGGGCTCCGGCCAGTCGCTCGCGCCTACGCGCGATTACGTCCATCCGCTCATGGGCGAAGCGCGGAGCGTGGTCGGCAAGATCGATATTGGCGCCTACGAGTTCGGCAATCCCGGAGGGCCGGCGGACGGCGGTGTCCCGCCGGGAAACGACGCCGGACGGAGCGGCGGCGGAGACTCGGGCGCGGGCGGCGGCTCGAGCGGTGACGGAGGGGGCGGCGGCGGCGCCGGCGGCTCGAGCGGCGGCGGCGGCGCGGGCGGCGACGCCGGAGGCGCGGGGGGAGCGCCGCCGCCGGGCGCAGGCGGCTGCAGCGTGAACGCGTCGACGCCGGAGGGCGGCGCCTTTCTTTGGGCGCCCCTCCTCGGGCTGATCGCGCTCGGCGCCCGCAGGCGCGCGGTCAAGGCGTCGCGCGGAGGCGCCTGAACGCTGCGGGTGCTACACCCGCCTATGAGCATCGGCCGATGAGTCGGTATCGGTTGAACTACGTACCGCATCTCGGACGTGATGCAGGCGCGGGCTCGCCCAACGACGCCTCGGGCGCGGACGGATGAGTCGACTGAGGAAGGCTGGGCCCTCCTCGAACGTAGGATCCTGGAGATGTTCTACGCCGCTGCTGCCGTCCTCGCGGTGCTGGGTCTTTGGTTCTTCACCCGACAATCCGAGCTCTTTTGCCTCTCCGTGCGGCGCGGCCGCGTCCTCGTGGTCCGCGGTCGGGCGCCGGGCGGCTTCGTCGGTGAGGTGCGGTCGATCATCGGGCGCGCGAAGACGACGCGCGGCACGCTCCGCGCGGTCAAATCGGAGCGCGGAGGGCGCTTGCTCGTGTCCGGCGCCATCGACGACGCGACGGCCCAGCGCCTCCGCAACCTCTTCGCCCTTTATCCTGCCGCCCAGCTCCAGCACGCGCCGGTGATCGAGCGCCCCAGCCTCGGGCAGCTGCTCGGCGTCGCGTGGTTGGCCTGGATCTTCGACCGCTCGACGCGCGGCTGAGCGCTCACCGCGAGGCGGAGATCGCTACGCGGGTCCCCACCGGCACGGCGTCGTAGATCCCCTCCACGTCCTCGTTCACGAGGCCGATGCACCCGTCGGTCGGCCCCCATACGCCGGCCAGCCCCGTCGCGCGCGCGAACCGCGTCCACGCCCGCGCGGGCGTGGCCAGATCCGCGCGCACGCCGTGGATCCCGATGCCGCCGCCGAGGCGAGCGGTCCCCTTCTCCTTCGCGCGGCGGCGATCGTCGTCGTTCGGATACGAGACGGCGAGGAAGCGATGGAAGCGATCGCTCTTCGACTTGGACGTGACGGTGTACACGCCTTCCGGCGTGCGCTCGTCGCCCTCGCGCTCTTTGGGACCGACCGGATCGGCGCCGAACGTGGCCGGCACCACCCGCCGAACCACGCCGCCGCAGACGAGCTCCAGCTCGCCCTCACGCTTCCACACGCGAATCTCCGGGGACGCGCAGACCCCCGCGCTCTCGGCGCGCGACGGCCAGGCGAGGGCCGCGAGCGGCGCCGCGAAGAGCAGCGTCGCGAGCGTGACCCGGCGAACGAGCGTGCGTCGGAGCATCCCAAGTTGAAACGCGCGCGGAGGCGGGAGCCTTCCCCGCCGCGAGGAGCAAAATGCGGAAAGCGCAAAAAGCGGCGCCTCGCGCGCGCCGTCGCTCGCGCGAAGTTTGCGGGCCGCCCCGGCACGTTCAGGGAGACGGTGCGCTCGACCTCTGCGAAGATCGCGCGCGATGAAGCTCCTCATCCTCGGCGGCGGGTTCACCGGCGCCGCCGTGGCGCGCCGCGCCCTCGCCCGCGGAATCGCCGTGACCGCAACGACGCGCAGCGAGGCACGGGCAAGCTCGCTCCGCGCGCACGGCGTGACGCCCCTGGTCTCGCCGACGCTGGACGGACCCGCGCTCGAAGGGCACGTCGACGAGGACACGTACGTCCTCGTCACCCTGCCTCCCGACGGGGTCACGGATGCGCCCCTCGCCGCGTCGCTCGCGCCGCGTCACGCCGCGGCCGTCGCGTACGTGTCCTCCACCGCCGTGTATGGAGGCGCCGTCGGTCGCGTCGACGAGACGACGGCTCTCGACCCGACCGCGCCGCGCGCGGCGCCGCGGCTCCTTGCCGAGGCCGCGTGGCAGCGCGCCGGCGCGTCCGTGCTTCGCGCCCCGGGCATCTACGGACCTGGCCGCGGCCTGCACCTGCGCCTGGCGCGCGCCGAGGTTCGCCTGGCCGGCGCCGGCGGAAACGCGATCTCGCGCGTCCACGTCGACGACCTCGCCGCCGCGCTCCTCGCCGTCCTCGAAGCGAGGGCGAAGGGCGACGTCTCCGTGGTGGGCGACGCCGAGCCCGCGCCGCACGAGGACGTGGTCGCCTTCCTTTGCGACGCCCTCCGCATCCCGATGCCGGCGTGGGACCGCGCCGCGCTCCCGGATGAGACGCTGCGCCACGACCGCCGCGTGGACGGATCGCGCCTCCGCGCGCGCTTCGGCCTCGCGCTCGCGTACCCCAGCTACCGCGAAGGCTACGGGCACTGCATCGCCCACGATCGGGCCTCGCTGGCCGAGGCCCTCGCCGCCGCGCAACCCTAGGCCCAGCCTCGGCATCTACCTCACATGGCGCACGAACGGCTCTTCTCGACCTTTCCGCTCGGCCCGCTCACGCTCCCGTCCCGCATCGTCATGTCCCCCATGACCCGCAGCCGATCCATCGGCAACGTCCCGGACGAGCTCGTCGCGACGTACTACCGGCAGCGCGCGTCCGCGGGTCTCATCGTGACCGAGGGCACTTCGCCGTCACCGAACGGGCTCGGCTACGCGCGCATCCCCGGCATCTACTCGGAGGCCCAGGTCGCCGGCTGGAAAAAGGTCACGGACGCCGTCCACGCCGCGAAAGGGCGCATCTTCGTGCAGGTCATGCACACGGGGCGGGTCGGCCATGCCCACAACCTTCCCGAGGGCGCGCGCATCCTCGGGCCCTCCGCGGTCGCCGCCCCCGGCGAGATGTACACCGACGCGGCCGGCCCGCAGCCCTTCGCGGCTCCGGTCGCGATGACGGACGACGACATCGCCGAGGCCATCCGCGAGTACGGCGATGCCGCGACGAACGCCGCGAAGGCCGGCTTCGACGGCATCGAGCTGCATGGCGCCAACGGCTACCTCATCGAGCAGTTTCTCAACACCGCGAGCAACGCGCGCACCGACCCGTGGGGCGGCTCCGTTGAAAACCGTATCCGCTTCGCCTTGGCCGTCGTCGACGTCAGCATCGCCGCGATCGGATCGGCGCGGGTCGGCATCCGGCTCTCTCCGTACGGCGTCTTCAACGGCTCGCAGCCCGACCCGCACACCGACGACGTCTACCGCATGCTCGCGTCCGAGCTGGGCAAGCGCAAGCTCGCCTACGTCCACCTCGTCGACCACTCGTCGATGGGCGCGCCGAAGCCGAAGCCCGAAATTTTCGACGACATCCGCCGCATCTTCAAGGGCGCGATCATCCGTGGGGGCGGCTTCGACGCGGCGAGCGCCGAGCTCTTCTTGGAGGAAGGCAAAGCCGACCTCATCGCCTTCGGCCGGCCCTTCATCGCCAACCCCTCGCTGCCGAGCAAGCTGCGCTCCGGCGCGCCGCTCGCCACGCCGGACCCGAACACCTTCTACACGCCCGGCCCGAAGGGGTACACGGACTACCCGCTCGACTGAGGCGCGCCGAGGAGCCGCGCCGTCGCGTCGCGGCGGAAGTCGAAGATGCGTTCGAGCGTGCGCGCGACGAAGATCACGTGCGCGACGGCGCCGAGCGGCCCGAACGGCTCTCGGTACGTCACGACGTCACGCATGATCGTCGACCCTCCCGCGGCCTCGAACGTGTGCTCGTGCCGCCAGAGCGCGTAGGGGCCGGACTCCTGCTCGTCGACGAAGCGGCGTCCCGGCTCCCACGAGGTGATGCGGGTGCGCCAGCGGATCGGGATGCCGAAGAGGGAGAGCGCGTACTCGATGCGCGCGCCCACCTTCATCTCGATCGGGAGCGGCGTGATGTAGCGAAACTTGAGGAAGCGCGGCGTCAACGCCTCGAGGTTCTCGGCGCGCGAGAAAAAATCGAAGACCTCGGGGAGCGGCCGCGGGATTCGTTGTTCGCGTACGAGCTGGTGCACGTGATCCTTCACTCTGCCGCGTCGGCGGCTGCGCTCGATGGCGAGAGCAGATCGCGCAGCGCGCCTTCGAGGGTGGGGTGCGCGAAGTCGTAGCCGGTGGCCTGCGCGACCTTGGGCACGACGCGCTGGGACGCGAGCACGACCGCGGCGACTTCGCCGAGGGCCGCTCGCAGCGCGAACGCGGGCGCGCGCAGGACCGCCGGACGGCGGAGGACGTGGCCGAGCACGCGCGTGAGCTCGGCGTTGCGGACGGCGTGCGGAGCCACGACGTTCACCGGCCCGGCGACGTGGGCCGAGAGCGCGTGGAGAACGAGCCCGACGACGTCGTCCACGTGGACCCACGGCATCCACTGCTCGCCGCTGCCGAGGCGCGCGCCGAGGCCGGCGCGGAAGGGGAGCAGCATGCGCGGCAAGGCGCCGCCCTCGCGCGCGAGCACGACGCCGATGCGGAGCTGAACGACGCGGGCCCCGAGCGCTTCGGCCGCCTTCGCCTCGCGCTCCCAGCCCACCGTGACGCCGGAAAGGAACCCCGCGCCCGGCGCGGAGGTCTCCTCGAGCAGCTCGTCACCGCGATCTCCATAATAGCCCACCGCCGACGCGCTCACGAAGACGTCCGGACGCACGCCGTGCGCGCGCAGCGAGGCGACGAGCGCGCGCGTGCCTTCGACGCGGCTCTCTTCGATTGCGCGCTTCTTGCTCGCCGTCCAGCGGCCTTCGGCGACGGGCTCGCCCGCCAGATGAACGACCGTCCTAACGCCCTCGAGCGCGCCCGGCGGCACCTCGCCCGCGCCGTCCCAGACAAACGCCGGCACGCCGAGCTGCGCCGTCGCGCGCGCGGCGTTCCGCGAAAGGACGCGCACGCGCCCGCGCTCGAGCCGGGGGAGCAGGCGACGGCCGATCGTGCCTGTGGCACCGGTGATGAGGGTCGTGGTGGAGGGCGACATGACTCACGTACGTGGGTTCATGATGCGGGCACGTCAAGGCAAGGCCCGCGCGAACGCGAAAATTGCGCGCTCCGGCGGAGCAAGGGGACCGAGACGACGCCCTCGCGTCGCCGCGCGCCACTGGCGGGCGCGCGACTCGCTCTGGTAAAGCTCGCGCGATGGAGTTCGTCCGCACGCCCGAGGGCCGCTTCGAGGGCCTGCCGGAGTTCCCTTTCGCGCCGCGCTACGCCGACGTCGGCGACGGCCTCCGTATGGCCTACGTGGATGAAGGGCCGCGCGACGGCCGCGTCGTGCTGCTCCTCCACGGCGAGCCCACGTGGAGCTTCCTCTACCGCAAGATGATCCCCGTCCTCGCCGCCGCGGGCCTCCGCGCGGTGGCGCCCGACCTCGTGGGCTTCGGCCGCTCCGACAAGCCCACCCGCATCGAGGACTACACGTACGCGCGCCACGTAGGCTGGGTAAGGGCGCTCGTCGCGTCGCTGAATCTCCGCGACGTCACGCTCGTGGCGCAAGACTGGGGCTCTCTCATCGGCCTCCGCCTCGCCGCGGAGGAGGAGGGGCGCTTCGCGCGGATCGTGATCGCGAACGGCTTCTTGCCGACGGCGAGGCAGGGCGTGCCCGCTGCGTTTCGTGCGTGGCGCGCGTTCGCGCGGTACTCGCCGCTGTTTCCCATCGGACGCATCGTGGCGTCCGGCTGCGTCTCGAAGCTCTCGGCGGCCGAGCGCCGCGCGTACGACGCTCCGTTTCCGTCGCGCGCGTTCTTGATGGGCGCGCGCGCGTTTCCGCGGCTCGTGCCGACCGACGAGCGCGATCCGGCGGTCCCCGCGAACCGTGCGGCGTGGGACGAGCTCGGCCGCTGGCAGAAGCCGTTTCTCACGCTCTTCGGCAAGAACGATCCGATCCTCGGCCGCGCCGACGCGCCGCTGCAGGCCCACGTGCCGGGCGCGAAGGGCCAGCCCCACGAGCGGTTTTGGGGCGGGCACTTCGTCCAGGAGGATCGCGGCGACTACCTCGCGGCGGCGATCGTGCGCTGGATGGGCTGCATGAGCGGTAAGGGCGGTGAGGCCCTGGACAGACCTGCGAACCGCACCTAATCGTCCCCACCGTGAACAGGTCCGCTTCGCGCACGGCCTTCGCGCGCGCCCTCGAAGCGCGCGCGCCGCGCAGCCGCGGACCGCGTCGCTGGCTCTTCGTGCCGTACGACCAGCTCACCGCGGAGCTCGGGCCGCTCTCTCGCGAGCCGGCCGCGGAGCTCGGCATCGTCCTCGTGGAGTGTCCGCAGAAGGCCGAGCGCCGCCCGTACCACAAGCAGAAGCTCGCCCTGGTGCTCGCGAACCTTCGCCACTTCGCGCTCGAGCAGGCCGCGCGCGGCGTCGCCGTGCGCCACGTCGTCGCCAGCGGCGACTACGCGAGCGCGCTCTTGCCGCTCGCCGCCGAGCTCGGCCCCCTGCGCATGATGGAGCCCGCCGAGCGCGAGCTCCGCGTCGAGCTCGCGCCGCTCGCCCTTCGCGGGGCCCTCGAGGTGGTGCCCCACGAAGGTTGGCTCACGACCGACGCCGACTTCGCGGCCGCGGCGGCGAAGGGAGGAGGGAAGGGGGGGAAGGGCGGGGAGCCTCCCTGGCGGATGGACCGCTTCTACGCGGCGGTACGACGGCGCACCGGCACGCTCATGGACGGCGGGAAGCCTCGCGGCGGTCGCATGAGTCACGACGTCGAGAACCGCAAGGCGTGGCGTGGTGCGCCGCCGGCGCCGCTCCCGCCGCGCTTCACCCCCGACGCGATCACGCGCGAGGTCGGAGCCCTCATCGAGTCCCACTTCGCCGCTCACCCCGGGCGCCTCGATCTCGCCGCGCTCCCCGCGACCGCGGACGACGCGCGCGCGATGTGGCAATGGGCGGAGCGCGCGTGCTTGCCGACGTTCGGTCCCTACGAGGACGCGATGAGCACGCGGTCGAGCGGCCTCTTTCACACGCGACTCGCGCCGCTGCTCAACCTGCATCGCCTCCTGCCGCGCGACGTCGTCGCTCGGACGCTCGCGCTGCCTCTCCCGCTCGCGAGCCAGGAGGGCTTCGTCCGCCAGATCCTCGGTTGGCGCGAGTTCGTGCGCCACGTTCACCGCGCGACCGACGGGTTCCGCCGTATCCCCGGCCGTCCACCCACGCCCAACGCCGACCCGTCTGCGCTCGGCGCGAACCGCCCGCTCCCGGCGGCCTATTGGGGTGAGCCGTCGGGCCTCGCGTGCCTCGATCACGTCGTCGGCGACGTCTGGCGCGAGGGCTACAGCCACCACATCACGCGCCTCATGATCCTCTCCAACGTGGCCATGCTGCTCGACGTCTCGCCGCGCGCGCTCACCGATTGGTTCTGGGCGGCCTACGTCGACGCGTACGACTGGGTGGTCGAGCCGAACGTCCTCGGCATGGGCACCTACGCGACCGGCGATCTCAT
>JAYVXL010000841.1:0-10701 GCA_043785185.1 Myxococcales bacterium | reverse complement strand
CGCCGCCGCCCGGACCCTCGCTCCAGGGATTCGCCGCGCGCGCGCGCCTCTCGCCGCGCGCGACGTTGGCGACGCTGAGCTCCGCGCACCTCGCCGATCCGGCGGCGCGCATGCCGTCCTACGCGCTGTCGCCCGGCGAGCTGCGCGCGCTCATGGTGCTCCTCGCCGGCTTCGGCGACGCGGCGCCGGCCGTGTTCGCCGACGCGTCGCAGCGCCCCGCGCAGCAGGCGCGCGACGCCGGCCGCGCGCGGATGCGCGCGCTCCAGTGCTCCGCGTGCCACGCAGAGGGCGCGGCGCGCGGCGCCCCCTCGCTCGACGGCGAAGGCGCGCGCGTCCGGCCCGAGTGGCTCTTCGCGATGCTGGAGCGGCCCGAGCGCCACGGCGTGCGCCCGGCGCTGCACCCCGAGTGGCTCTACGGCGAGCTCGCCCCGCATGCGGCGCTCGCGCCGCGCATGCCGAGCTACGCGCTGTCCCCCGACGACGCGACCGCGATCGTCCGCGGCCTCGCCGCCGAGGCCGGCGCGCGCTTCCCGTTCACGCCGCCGCGCCCCGCGGGCCTCTCGCCCGACGAGCGCGCGCGCGCCGCCGCGGCGCTCCGCGCGCAGTGCCTCGGGTGCCACTTCGTCGGCGAGCTGCCGCGCGAGCGCGCCCGCGCCTTTGGGCTCGCGTCGCTCGCGCCGAGCCTCTCGCTCGCGAGCGAGCGCTTGCGCGAGGAATGGCTCCGCGCCTTCGTGCCGGGGCACGTGAGCGGCGCGCTGCCGCCGAAGCTCGTCGATCTCGTCCTCTGGCTGCGGCCCGGCACGGTGCTTCCCCGCGCGGGCGAGGAGTCACGCGTGCCGGTGCTCGGGCTCGGCGACTAAGAGCTCACTGGCAGGCGCCGCTGCGGCAGACCGTGCTCCCCGGGCATTGCGCGTCGGTGTGGCAACCCGAGACGCAGGCGCCGCCCGTGCAGATGAGGCCGGAGCCGTCGTTGCCAGGGTTGCAGTCGCCGTCGTGCGCGCACGCGCTGCCGCCGCCGCTGCTGCTGGTCGTGCTTCCGCTGGACCCGCCGCTGCTCGACGAGGTCGAGCCGCCGCTGCTGCTGCCGCTGCTGCTCGACGTGGACCCGCCGCCCGGATCGCTGCCGTCGCACGGCCCGAGCGGGAGCGACGTCACGCTCACGTGCACCTCGTACTTGCCAGGATGCGAGCGGATGTCGCTATAGCCGAGGCTCGACTGGCCGAAGAAGTAGCGCCCGAGCGCAGGTGACGAGTCGAGGACGGCGATGCCCGCGCCCGACTCGACGTAGCTCGCGGGGCCCGCGTCGGCGGTGCGCGCGACGGCGCACTTGCCGTTCGCCTTGATCATGAGGTGCTTGTTGCACCCGTAGCGCTGGCTCGACGCGACGTACCACGGGCCCGCGTCGCGTGAGTTGCCGCCGCACGCCATCTGCTGGTAGTCGCCGGGCCCGCCAAACGTCGTCATGCCGTAGACGCTGTGGACTGTCCTGCTCATCGCTTGCTCTCCCGTCGCGCCGACGACGGGGTCGTCGCTCGATCCGCCGCAGTGCGCGGAGAGGAGCGCGGCGGTCGCGAAGGCGAGCGGCCCGGCGAAGCGAGCGATACGGGCGATGCGGCTGGAAACGTTCGATGCGGTCATGATTGGGCAAGCCTCCGTTGCGCTCGAACAGTCCAAGTTCCGTGCCTTCCTGCGGCACTGCACGATGGTGGCGAGGGCGTTCGAAATGGCTCTGATCGTGCTGAAATCTCCGACCTTCGCCCCAGGCCCGGAGGATCGCGCGCGGCTCACCGGGTCGCCGCGCGGCGACGCAAACGGCCCTGGAGACGCGCGGGCGCGGACGTTTCCACCGTCACGCGCCGCACGGCCGATCGGCGCTGCAACATTCCGCCGTGCGCGGGCGGCATCGCGCTTGCTGAGTGGAGGACATGTCCGTCACCGGCCAAGGCGCCCACTCCGAGCCGCTCCTCCTCTCGCGTCCGCGTGGCGCGTGGGAGTCGCCCGCGCGCGCGCCCGTCGTCCCAGCGTGGAGCGACGCGCCGCAGCTCGTCGCGCGGGCCAGTCGCGCAGAAGAAGAGACGGAGCCGGAGCACTTTGGTGCGGCGCTCGCCGTGGCCGAGCCGACGCGTCGCCTCTTCGCGACGCTCGCGCGCGTCGCCGGCGAGGAGCTCAGCGTGCTCATCGAAGGTGAGAGCGGCGTCGGCAAGGACCTCCTCGCGCGCGGCGTCCACGCGGGGTCGCCGCGCGCCCGCGCGCCGTTCGTCGTCGTCGACTGCGGCGCCATCGCGCCGAACCTCATCGAGAGCGAGCTGTTCGGGCACGAGCGCGGCGCGTTCACGGGCGCGGAGGCGACGCGGCGCGGCGTCTTCGAAGAGGCGGCGGGCGGCACGATCTTCCTCGACGAGATCGGCGAGCTGCCGATCGACTTGCAGCCCAAGCTCCTGCGCGCGCTCGAGCAGCGCGAGGTGCGCCCGGTCGGCGGCCGCTCGCCGCGCGCGATCGACGTGCGCGTCATCGCGGCGACCAACCGCGACCTATGGGCCGGCGTACAGTCCGGCGCGTTCCGGGCCGACCTCTTCTACCGCCTCGCGGTCGTGCGCGTCACCGTGCCGCCGCTCCGCGAGCGGCCGGAGGACGTGGTCCCCATCGCGCGCGCGATGCTACGCGCGCTCAAGAAGGACGACCGCGTCGACCTGCCGGCGGCGGTCGCGGCGCGCCTCCTCGCGTACCCATGGCCGGGCAACGTGCGCGAGCTCCGCAACGTCGTCGAGCGCTACGCCGTCTTCGGCGACGCCGGCCTCTTCGAGTCCGGGTCCGAGCGGCCGCCGGCGTCGCACCTCGGCGCCGACGACGAGCTCGCGTCGCTCACCTACCACGCGGCGAAGAAGCGCGTGCTCGACCGGTTCGAGGAGGCGTACTTCCCGCGCGTGCTCGCGCGCGCGAACGGCGTCGTCACGCGCGCCGCGGAGCTCGCCGGCGTCGCGCGGCCAAGCTTCTACCGGATGCTCGAGCGCGTGCGCGCGGGCGAAGGCGCGCCGCCGGGCGCGTAGCCGCGCGCGCTCGCGCCGCGGAGAGCTCTAGCAGACGCCGATCGGCGCGTTTTGCCCCGAAATGCGACGCGCCGCGGCGTGCGGAATCCGCACGGTCCCCGTCGACCCATGACACGAGCGCCACACCTCGGGCCGCCGCGGACGAATTTTTCCGCGGGCTTTTGTCGTGGCCAAAAAATTGTGTACCCTCGGCCGCGAACATCAAAGGGCACGTTCGCAAAAAGAAGCGACAGGACGGTTGGATGGTTTCCAGCCTTCCCCCGTCGATCACCGGTCGGGCCGCCTCGTGGGAGAGCGTCGATCAGCCCACAAAAAGAAAGAGAGCTTCGCATGTCGTCAAAGAGCTTTATTGGGTTGGCCCTCGCGGCCATGGCGTTGTCGCCGGCAATGCTCGAGGGCTGTAGCAGCAGCGGCGGTAACCCGCTGTGCTGCAATGAGTTCAAAATTGGGGCGCAGGTCGACGTTCAGATCGGCGGCACCGCCGCCAGCCAGGTCGCCGTTCAGGCGGTGGCCGACGTCGCAGGGCTCGCCTCTGCGGCGATCGACAACCTCACGACCGCGTGTCGCGGGATCGCGACCGACCTCGGCGCGGCGCAAGCCGACCAGGATGCGGCGAACGGCGCCGGCGACAAGAACAAGGTCATGAACGCCTGGTGCAAGCTCGCCGTGGGGTCCATCAACGGCGCGCTCAAAGGTGGGGCCAAGCTCAACATCAACTTCAAGCCGCCCGTCTGCGAGGCCTCGATCAGCGCAAAGCTGGACTGCCAAGCGAAGTGCTCGGGCACCGCGAAGTGCGACGTCGTGGCGAACCCGCCGAAGTGCACGGGCGGAACCCTGAACATCGACTGCAAGGGTGAGTGCTCGGCAACCGCCACCTCTCCCACGTTCCAGTGCGAGGGATCGTGCTCGGGTACGTGCTCGGGCGAGTGCACGGCACAGGGCGGCGTCGCCGTCGACTGCACCGGCAAATGCGACGGTACGTGCGCGGCCGGGGGCTCGGCGGGCGGCACCGGGATCCAGGCGGACGGAACCTGCAAGGGGACGTGCCAGGGCAAGTGCACGGCCACCGCCACAGCGCCGGCCATCAAATGCCAGGGCTCCTGCAACGGCAAGTGCGACGCGAAGTGCACGGCGACCCCGGG
The DNA here is from genome assembly GCA_043785185.1 of Myxococcales bacterium. Taxonomy (GTDB): domain Bacteria; phylum Myxococcota_A; class Polyangia; order Polyangiales; family Polyangiaceae; genus JANYHK01. The sequence continues at coordinate 6,512 of JAYVXL010000841.1, read as the reverse complement.
CCAGGCGTCGGTCAAGTGCGACGGCAAGTGCGCCGTCGAGGCGACGCCGATCTCGTGCACCGGCGGCAAGCTCGAAGGCGGCTGCAAGGTCGACGCAAAGTGCGACGCGAACTGCAACGGCAGCGTTCAGGCGAAGGCCGAGTGCACGCCGGCGAAGCTCGACATCACGGCAAGCGCCGATGGGCTCGTGAAGCTCATTGCCACGCTCGAGGCGAACCTGCCGATCATCTTCGACATCAAGACGCGCTTTGAAGCGATCGGCAAGCTCGCCGGCAACATCGACGTGACCGCGGCGACCGACATCAAGGCCGCCTGCCTCCTCCCGGTGGCGTCCGCCGCGGCACAAGCCGCAGGGGACCTCGCCGACGCCTCGTCGGCTTCGCTCTCCGTGACGGCGAGCGTCGGCCAGTGATCGGATAAGCTGAATCGTCTGCGCGAGCGGACGGATCGGCGACGCGTCGCGACGGGCTTCTTCGCAAGAGGGGGGCCCGTCGTTCCGCATTTAGCGCTAACAAACCTGGGTGCTCATGCGCTTCCTCTCGGCTTCCGGCCGCGGCCTCTTGTCTCTGATTCTCCTCTCCGTCGGGTGCAGCTCGTCGCCGGCGACGACGACCACGAACGGCGTCAACGACGTGCTCAAGGCCTGTCAAATCCGAGCGACGTGGACGAGCACATCGTCGACGCCTTGCAACAACTGCGTCGGCATCTCGACGACGCCGCCCTGCGCATGCTCGCCCGAGGACTACGCCGGCAAGTGCAACGAGCAGGCGGCCGCGAAGAACAAGGAGCCGACGTGTGACGGCACCCTCGCGTGCGTCGGCAAGTGCGCGGGCCCGCCGAACGCCGACTGCGCGTGCGTGGACGCGTGCTACGCGGGCAAGGCGACGTGCCGCGCGCTCGCGTCGGCGGCGGACGGATGCGTCGCGGAGATCTGCGCGCAGTACTGCAAGTGATCGCGGCGCGCCGCGCGCCGCAGCTCGCGCCGGCTCACCGCCCCGTGAGCAGCCACACGAGCAGGCCCTTCTGCACGTGCAGGCGGTTCTCGGCTTGGTCCCACACGCGCGCGCGCGGTCCCTCGAGCGTCGCCTCGGCGATCTCCTCGCCGCGGTGCGCGGGCAAGCAGTGCAGCACGAACGCGGCAGCCTTGGCGTCCGCGAGCATCGCGTCGTTCACCGACCAGCCGTCGAGCGCTAGAAGTCGCGCCTGCGCCTCGTCCTCTTGGCCCATGCTCGTCCAGACGTCGGTGTTCACGACGTCCACGCCCGCGAGCGCGCCCTTCGGCGCGTGGCGCAGGGTCACGCGGCCGCCGGCGCGCGCGAGCTCGCCCTTCGGCGGCATGTACTCCTCGGGGCCGGCGAGGACGAGCGGGAAGTCGAACAGGATCGACGCCTCGACCCACGAGCGCGCCATGTTGCTCGAGCAGTCGCCGACGAACGCGACGGTGCGCCCGGTGATGGGGCCGCCGAGCGACTCCTCGGCCGTCAGCACGTCGCACAAGACCTGGACCGGGTGCCCGTCATCGGACAGCGCGTTGACGACCGGGACGGTCGCGTGCGTCGCCATCTCGGTCAGCCGCGAGGTCGCCGACGTGCGGTACACGATCGCGTCGCAGTAGCGCGCGAGGACGCGCGCGGTGTCCTTGAGCGGCTCGCCGCGCCCGAGCTGGCTGCCTTGGATGCCGAGCACGACCGGCTGCGCACCGAGCTGCGCGGCGCCGACCTCGAACGACACGCGCGTCCGCGTGCTCGCCTTCTCGAGCAGGATCGCGACGGATCGGCCGCGGAGCGTCTCGGTCCGCTGGCCCTTGGGCTCGCGCTTCATCGTCGCCGAGAGCGTGAGGACCTCGCGCGCCTCGGCGAGCGAGAGATCGAGCAGGCTCAAGAAATCGCGCTTCTTCGCGGGACCGGTCATCACAAAACCTCGCTCTCGATGCGGCGCGCGAGTGCGGCCGCGGAGAATGTTCCGTCGCCGCTCGCGCGGACGAGCGCCTCGGCGCGCGCGCAGAGGCTCGCGAGCTGCGCGGCGACGGCGCGCGGCCCGGTGCCGCCGGGGCTCTCTTTGGCGGCGACGGCGCGCGCGGGATCGAGGACGGCGAGCGCGGCGGCGTCGAGCGCGGGGTGGATGGCGAGGGCGCGCGCGCCCATTTGCGCCAGCGGCACGCCGGCGGCGATCGCGGCGTGGACGAGCGCGCCCACCGCCTTGTAGGCCTCGCGGAACGGTACGCCGCGGCGGACGAGCGCCTCGGCGAGATCGGTCGCTTGGGTGAACCCGTCGTCCAGCGCCGCCCGGCCGCGCGCGCCGTCGAACGCGACGTGCGGGAGAGACAGCGCGACGGCGCGGAGGGCGCCGCGCGCGCGCGGCCCGGCCTCGAGCAGCGCGCGCCGGTCCTCCTGCTGATCGCGGTTGTAGCCGCTGGCGAGGCCCTTCACGAGCGTCAGCATGTGGACGACGTCGGCGACCGCCGCCGCGGATTTTCCGCGCGCGAGCTCGAAGATGTCCGGGTTCTTCTTCTGCGGCATCATCGACGAGCCCGCCGCGATCTCGCCGCCGAGGCGCACGAGGCCAAACTCGCTCGTCGACATGTCGACGATGTCCGTCGCGAGCTTGCCGACCGCCAGCACGACGCGTGCCGCGCCCCACACGAGATCGAGCGCGAAGCCGCGGTCGCCGACGGTGTCGAGCGCGTTGACGGTCAGGCGGTCGAACGCGAGGAGGCGGCGCACGAGCTCGCGGTCGATCCCGAGGCTCGTCCCCGAGCACGCGCCGGAGCCGAGCGGCAGCTCGTTCGCGCGATCCATCGCGAACGCCACGACCTCCGCCGCGCGCAGCAGATCGCTCGTCCACGCCGCGACGAGGAACGCCGCGGTGATCGGCTGCGCACGCTGGCGGTGCGTGTACGCCGGGAGCAGCACGTCCGTCTCGCGCGCCGCACGCTCGGTGAGCGCGATCGCGAGGCGCGCGGCGTCGCCGAGCATCGCCGCGGCCTCTTCGCGGGCGAAGAGGCGCAGATCGAGCGCCACCTGGTCGTTGCGCGAGCGCGCGGTGTGCAGCCGCCCGGCGACGGCGGGCCCCAGGCGCCGCGTCAGCTCGGCCTCGACGGCCATGTGCACGTCCTCCTCGCAGCCGCCCTCCACCGCGGGCCCCGCGGCCATGGACAGCAGCTCGCGCCGCAGCGCGCGCGCGTCGTCCGCCGGCACGAGGCCCGTCTTGCCGAGCATCGTCGCGTGCGCCGCGCTGCCGACGACGTCGTGCGCGAAGAACGCCCGGTCCTCGAGGAACGACGACGACCACTCCACGAGCTCCGGCAGCATGGCCGTCCCGGTCGCGTCGGTGCGCGCGATGCTCATGGCCCCTCCTATCCCAACGGAGCGGCCGAATCCAGCGGCTGCGCCGCAGCGCTACGACGTCGCCATGTCGCGCTTCGTGTGGGGTCCTTGAAGTGCACGCCGACGACTGTGAACAGCTCGAGCTCGGGCGGCCCGGCGCCGAGCCCTTGCGAGCTCGACGCCGACTTCGCCGTCTACGGCTGCACGTCGCGCTGAGCGCGACGGTCGGGATCAGATCAGAGGCCGCCGATGCAGCCGTGCTGGCCGCTCGAGTTCGGGTAGCCGGTGCCGGCATTGTACGCCGCGTTCGACCACTCGCCCTGGACCTTCCACTGCGAGCCGTTCGAGAAGGTCGCGAGCGGGCCTCCCCAGGTCCACGCGCACTTGTCGCCGTTCTCCGAGCCGCGGCTGTCGTACCAGCCCGGCGAGCCGGTCGTCGACGACGTGGACGGATCGGTCCGCGCCTCCGAGAGCTCGTGGCCCGTCACGTTCGCCAGCGCCGCGAGGCCCTGCGAGTGGAGGCCCGACGTGTCCTGCGGATCGCAGCCCGCGTCGCCGTCGAGGTTCCAGAAGAACGCGAACTGCACGTTCACGCCCCCGCAGAAGCCCGACGAGTGCCACGCGCAATACGACGCGCTGCCGCGCGGCACGTCGGTGTACACGGCGTAGTAGCCGTTGCCGCTGGGATCGGGGTTCGTGATCACCTTGCACACCTCGGCGAGGATCGCCGCGTTGTTGCCGCCGCCCGAGGCCGTCGACGTGTCGACGACGTACCCCTGGTGGGTGGTCGACAGGCCGATGCCGCCGTTGCTTCCGGTGTACTCGGTGACCGTGCCCGAGTAGTGGCTGCCACTGTAGCCGGTGTACCAGGAATCGAGCCCGGTGATCTTGTCGCCCGCGAACGCGCTGTTCGCCCAGCTCGGGCCCCAGAAGATGTTCTTGGTCACCGCCGTCGGCATGATCTTGCCGCCGTTGTAGAGCAGGTTGGGCGAGGTGGTGCGGCCGCCGCCGCCCGACTTGGCGTCGTGCCGCGGCTGCTCGTCGCGGCTCCAGTGGTATCGGATGTCCATCACGTCCGCGCCCGGAACGGGGTCGTGGTGGTTCGCCGCGGAGACGACGCCGTCGTCCACCGCAGGGGCTTGGCCGCCGGTCTGCGTGTCCCCCGAGCTGCAACCGGCGAGGAGGGCGAGCAGGGCGATGGAAGAGAAGGAGACCGACTTGACGTTGAGCATGCGGGGGACCTCGTGGTGGAGAGAGGGTGGAGCCAACCGCTCGCTCAGCAAGCCATGTGCCCACAGTGTAGGGGCTGCGGCGAGCCGAGAGCGGGCAGGATCACGGGCAAATCTACGCGTCCGACGCGAACATCTTCGCTCGCCGCAGGAAAGAAGAATCCGCCCGGTGGATCGTAAATCGCTCTGGAAACTGCGGTGACCGTGGGGATGCCAGGCGCAGGGGCGGCGTGATAGGAAGCGCCCCATGAGCAGGATCCATCGTTCGCTTCCCCCCAAAGGCACGCGCATTGGAATCGCGTTCTCCGGCGGCCTCGACACGCGCACCGCGGTCGCTTGGCTGGCGCGGGGCGGCCTCGAGGTCCATGCGTACACCGCTGACCTCGCGCAGCCGGACGAGAAGAACGTCGCCGACATCCCGCCCATCGCGCTCTCGCACGGCGCCGTGAAGGCGCAGATCGTCGACTGCCGCGACGCCATCGCGCGCGAGGGTGTCGTCGCGATCCAGTGCGGCGCGTTTCACCTCGCGACGGCCGGCCGGAAGTACTTCAACACGACGCCGCTCGGCCGCGCCGTCACCACGACCGCCATCGTGCGCGCGATGCGCGCGGACGGCGTGAACGTCTTCGGCGACGGCTCGACGCACAAGGGCAACGACATCCAGCGCTTCTACCGCTACGGCGTCTTCGTCAACCCGGAGCTCGCGATCTACAAGCCCTGGCTCGACGAGCGCTTCGTCTCCGAGCTCGGCGGCCGCACCGAGATGTGCCAGTACCTCGAGAAGATCGGGATGCCGTACCCGATGGGCACCGAGAAGGCGTACAGCACCGACGCGAACGTGCTCGGCGCGACGCACGAAGCGAAGGACCTCGAGCGCCTCGATCGCGGCGTCGCGATCGTCGAGCCGATCATGGGCGCGGCCTTCTATCGGCCGGGCGTGAGGATCGAGCCGGAGGAGGTCACCGTCGAGTTCGCCAAGGGCGTGCCCGTCGCCGTCGGCGGCAAGAGCTACGGCACGATGATCGACGTGATGCTCGCCGCCAACGCGATCGGCGGCCGGCACGGGCTGGGCATGAGCGACCAGATCGAGAACCGCGTCATCGACGCGAAGAGCCGCGGAATTTACGAGGCGCCGGGCATGGCGCTCCTCCACGTCGCGTACGAGCGCCTCCTCAGCGCCATCCACAACGAGGCGACGATCGACCTCTACACGACGCTCGGCCGCCGCCTCGGCCGCCTCCTCTACGAGGGCAAGTGGTTCGAGCCGGAGGCGGTCATGATCAAGGACGCGCTCGTCCACGGGGTCGCGCGCCTGGTCACCGGCAAGGTCACCCTCGAGCTCCGTCGCGGCGAGGACTACTCGCTCGTGTCGACCGAAGCCGACAACGCCACGTACGCGCCGGACAAGCTCTCGATGGAAAAGACGCGCGCGGCGTTCACGCCCGAGGACCGCATCGGCGCGCTGGAGGTGCAAAGCCTCTCGGTCCTGGACAGCCGCGCGCTCTCGCTCGCTTCCGCCGGCGACGCGCCGACCGTCGGCGCCCGCGTGCTCGACGTGCTCAAGTAGACACGCGCCGTCCCGCCGCCGCGCGGTCGCAAGGTGGCGGGGGAAGCGCCCCCGGGCTGACTCGATCGATCCACCCCCCTCGGCAGGACGCCGCGCGACCTGTGGCGAACGCTCGCGCCCGGGCGCGAAATCCGTGGGCCCGCATCCCACCTATGGCCGCTGCCACGCGATCCTTTCCATTCGCACTGCGTGCGCGCCATGGCGCGCGCGCTGGCCCGCCGCTTGCGATGGATGCCTTCCATCATGACGAACGAGCTCCCCGCCGCCTTCGGTCACGTCGACCTCGACGACCTCGACCTCGCCGCGGACGACGAGCTGGACGAGTTCGACAGCGCGCTCTCCGAGCTGCCGCGCTCCGGTCCGCCGGGCTCGTGCCCGCCGGAGGGGTGA